>CAYLPM010000158.1:0-7783 GCA_964385525.1 uncultured Gemmatimonadaceae bacterium | reverse complement strand
GGCCACACCCGTTCCCATTCCGAACACGGTCGTTAAGCCCTACAGCGCCGATGGTACTCCGTCCGAGAGGACGCGGGAGAGTAGGCCGTCGCCGGCACCCCCATTCGCGCCCGGAATCCACCAGGATCCCGGGCGCGTTTGGCATCCATCAGGGACCTCGCAGGGACCTTGCCCAACCCCTCACACGAACCTCTCTCGTGCGTTGTGGTCCACTCCGCCCGACGGTAGCTTCACACATATGTCGCGAGCCGGAATCGTCACCGTGGCGGGGAAGCCCAATGCCGGCAAGTCCACACTGCTCAACCGCTTGGTCGGCGAGAAGCTCAGCATCGTCAGCCCCAAGCCGCAGTCCACGCGCGCGCGCGTCGTCGGCATCCGCACCGCCGATGACGTACAGATGATCCTCCTCGACACGCCGGGGCTGCTCAGCCCCGGATACCCGCTGCAGTCCGCCATGCGCGCTCTCGCGCGCGAGGCCCTCCGCGATGCCGACGTCATCATCTACCTGGCGGACGCCGAGCTCGGCGCGCCGCCCTCGCTCGCCGAGGCCGCCGAGCTCCATGCTCCACCGTCCGCGCAGACGATAACCGTGCTGAACAAGATCGATCGCGTTCCAGTCGACGACCGCGAGAACCTGCTGCGCTCCGTTCCCGGCGCGTGTGCGATCTCGGCAGTGACCGGAGACGGCGTCGACGAGTTGCTGGAACAGGTGACTCGGCACCTGCCGGAGAGTCCCTTTCTGTATCCCGCCGATGAGATCAGCACGCAGCCAGTCCGCTTCTTCGTCGGTGAGATGGTGCGCGAGACGGCGCTCGAGCAGCTGGACGAGGAAGTGCCGTACAGCGTCGCCTGCGAGGTCGAGGAATATCGCGAGGAGCGGACGCCGATCTACATCAGGGCGGTCATCTATGTCGAGCGTGAGAGCCAGAAGCGCATCCTGATCGGCGCGAAAGGCGCGCGGATCCGCGACATTGGTCGCGCAGCGCGCGCGAAGATCGAGCGATTCGTGGGCAGCACCGTCTATCTCGACCTGTGGGTGAAGGTGCTCCCCAACTGGCGTCGCAAGCCTCGTGACCTGCGTCGATTCGGATTCACCCTGCCCGAGGGAAATGCCCGATGAGCCTGTCGCCGCAGCTCCTGGCGGTACTCGTATGCCCGAAGTGCAAGGGGGCGCTGGAATATCGCGAGCATGAAGCCAGCCTCATCTGCCACTCCTGTCGACTGCGCTATCCGGTACGCGAGGACATCCCCATCATGCTGATCGATGAGGCGACGCCGCTCTAGCGGCAGCCTTGCGCTGCTGGCGCTCGCCGCGCTCGCGCTCGCGGGTCGTCCGCTGGCGGCGCAGGACACCGAAGGCGGACTGTGGCTTCTCGTCCCCATCGGTGCTCGCGCGGTCGGACTGGGTCAGGCCGTGGTCGCCGATGCGATCGGCAGCGAGTCCGTGTGGTGGAATCCGGCCGGCCTCGCTCGGGCGCAGCGACGGGAGGCGGCCATTCACCATTCCGACACGTTCCTCGGCGAAGGCGATGCGGTCGCGCTCGTCATCCCGTCCTCGCTGCTCGGCGTCGTAAGCGGATCGGTGAACATCCTGAACTTCGGCGAACAGGAGCTCACGACGGATCCCGGCGGCACCATCGGAACGGTGCTAGTCCGCAGCTTTCTCTTCTCCGGCACGTACGCGACGCCGATCGGCGACCGTTTGAATGCCGGCATCACCTACAAGATCGTTCAGTTTCGCTTCGACTGCTCGGGACCGTGCCTCGACCCGCCATCGATACCGACGACGAGCGCGATCGACATTGGCGCGCAGTACGACCTGCGCCCGATCGCGCCTCTCTGGATCGGCGTGCTTCTGCGCAATCTCGGGCCCCGGCTCCAGGTCTTCGACAACGAGCAGGCCGATCCCGTGCCGACGCGACTGCACATCGGCATGCGGTACCGCTACGATGATTTCCGTGGCGCGGCGGAAGGCGCCACTGTAAACTTCGCGGCGGAGTTGGCAAGTGCGCTCGGATTCGAGAGCCCCGCGTCATACTACGGCGTGGAGCTCGACTGGCAGGAGCGAGTATTCTTCCGGTCCGGCTACGTCCGTGAGCAGTCGGAGGGCTCCGGACTCTCCCTCGGTTTTGGTCTGAGCCTCGGCAGCCTGGTGCTCGATGTCGCGCGGATCTTCGAGGGCTTCTCCGCCGATGCTGGACAAGCGCCCACCTACCTTTCGCTTCGCTACCTCTTTTGATCGTCGCCCGGCCCGCGCTGCGTCGCACGGTGCTCCTCGCGCTTCTCATCCCGGTCCCCGCCGACGCCCAGCGGCGTGCCGAGGCCCGGGTCGGCGCACAGGTACCGACGGTGCGGGAGCTCGGGCCCGGCGGACCGCCGCCGCCGCGACACTTCGCGCCCGGTGCTTCGGCAGCGGCCGGCGATCCGGCATGGTGGACGCCGCTCGCCTCGGCGGTCGTCCCCGGTGCGGGCCAGGCTCTGCTCGACCAGGATCGATTCGTCGTTTACGCGGCCGTGGAGGGCATCGGGTGGCTTCGCTACATCGCTGAGCGGCGCGAGGGCGCTCGGCAGCGCGGCGCCTACCGCGAGCTCGCGAATCGGGTCGCACGCGCGTTCTTCACGATCGATCCGCAGGCGGGAAACTTCGAGTACTACGAGCGGATGCAGCATTACGCCGAAAGCGGCGTGTTCGATGTGGATCCGGGGACGCCGGAGCTCGAACCGGAAGTGGATACGCTCACCTACAATGGCTCGCTCTGGCTGCTCGCGCGCCGGACGTTCTGGGAGCATCCGGACACGCTGCCGCCTCCCGGCTCGGAGGCGCTCGGACGCGCGGCGGCGTTCTATCTCGAGCGGGCGATCCGCCCCGAGTTCCGGTGGTCGTGGCGCAACGCGCAGCTCGAGCACGATCTCTTTCGCCGGACGATCGATGAGAGCAATGAGGCGTACCGCCAGGCCATCCAGGCGCTGGGAGTCATCCTGGCCAACCACGTGCTGAGCACCGTGGATGCCTACGTCACGCTGCGGCTCTGGAGCCGGGAGTCGACCACCCGCAGCGTCGGTCTGTCGGCCCAGCTGCCGTGGGCGCCCTTCGGTCGTCGCGGTGGAACGGACCCCGCTCCGTGACCCGTCCCGCGCGGACGGTCGTCGAGCCGAAGTGCCGGGCGGCAACGGGTGGAAATGCACGCCTCGCGTGCGATGCCGTCGTGTGGCGTTTTTCTTCGGATGCGCGTCTGTATACAGCCGCAAATGACGGCGTGATCGTGGTTTGACTTTGGCCAGCCGGACACGGTATCTTGGCGCATCCACTCCTGGTCGTTCCTAGCGTGTCGTCGACGACCGCCATCGTGTTCGTACCCGACGGCCAGTCGCTGCCGGCGGCGCTGCGGACATGGCTCGAGACCCGTTCCCTGCAGGCACTGGTGATTTCCGATGGCGACGCCCTGATGGGCATCGCCCGCCGAGGACGTCCGCGACTCGCCGTGTTCGATGCGCGATCCTGCGAGGGTGACTCGCTCGATGCCGTCCGCCGACTGAAGCGTGACTCGTTCACGGGAATCGTGCCGTCCGTCGTCGTGTCGCATGGGGACCTCGACGCGATCGGTCGCGCATTCGAGGCCGGTGCCGATGAGGTGCTGCCGGCGGCGATGGACGATCGCGAGGCGATCGTGCGGCTCGATGCGATGCTGCGACGCTCGGATCGCGACACGACGGTGCACCCCTCGACGCGATTGCCGGGAGCGGTGGAGATCGAAGCCGAGATCACCCGCCTGCTGGCGGCGAACGCCAGGTTTGCCGTGTGTTACGCGGATCTCGACCACTTCAAGGAGTTCAACGATCGGTACAGTTATCACGAGGGCGACCGGGTCATCAGAATCCTCGCCCGGATCCTGCACGACGTGATCACCGGCATCTGTCCCGAGGAGAGCTTCGTCGGGCACATTGGCGGCGACGACTTCATCTTCATCATTCCGCTCGGCGCCGTCACGGAGTCGTGCAGCGAGATCGTCTCGATCTTCGACGCGCTGGCGCCGTACCAGTATTCGGAGCAGGATCGGCGAGCGGGCTACTTCTTCGGCAAGGACCGTCGGGGACAGTTGCACCGCGTGCCGCTGATGACGGTCTCGATCGGAGTGGTCACCAACGAGCGCCGGCACTTCACGCACGCGGCCCAGGTGAGCGAGCTCGCGACCGAGATGAAGAGCTATGCGAAGACGCTGCCCGGTTCCGTGTTCACGATCGATCGCCGCCAGGATCCCTCCGAGGATCAGGCGGTCACGCCGATGAATCCGCTGGGCATCGGGGAAACGCGATGAACGTCAGCTGTCCGGAATGTCGATCGGTCTTCCGGGTCGATCCGGCGAAGGTCCCTGCCGCGGGCGTCCGCGCCCGCTGCTCGGTGTGCGGTGGCGTGATCTCGGTCGGTGCAGGGAACGGAGCGCACCCGGCGCCGCCCCCGACCGCCAGCCCGCCGCCGCGCGTGACGCAGACGGCCGGCATGGGAGGCGCTCCTCCGACATCGCCGCCGGCCGCTCCGGCGGCGCCCCGCCCCGCCCCGGCTGCCGGTGTCGGACACGCCGCTCCCCCGACCCCGACCCCGAGCCGCGTCGGCGGACCTCCCTCGTTTCCACCGCGTCCCGGCGCGCCCGGTGCTGGGGGAGCCCAGCCGCAGCGCCCCGTCACGATGCCGGGGCTTCCTCCAATTCCGGCACCGTCGCCCGCTGCGCGGCCGGGTGCCTCGAGTGCGTCACCGACGGCGCCTGCCGCATCGCCCGGCGCGAAGGCGGCGCCTCCGCCGGCCGCGCCTGCGGGGGGAGCGGCGCCGGCCTTCAGGCCGGCGCCGGGAATGCCGGGCGCTGCGCCCGGCGGGCCGGCGAAGCCTGCGCGTCCGCTGTCGGCGCCGCCCGCCGTGGCTCCAGCTCGACCGAGTGCGCCGGGGCCCACAGGCGGCGCGGTGCCCGGACCGAGCACGGTGGGAGCCGGCGCGCCGGCAAGCCCGGGGGCGCAGCCGCCCTCCCGCCCGGTCCCCGCGGCGCCACCGTCGGGTGGCCCCGCTCCGCGCGCGCCCATCAATCCATTTCTCGCCAACGATCCGAATCAGAAGGCCAAGCGCCTGGCGCGCGCGCTCGTCTCCGACATGATCGCGTACCATCCGCAGAAGCGTGAAGAGGGCATCCGTACCGGAACGCTCAAGCAGGTCTTCCGCGAGGAGATCAAGAAGAGCTACGAGGAATACGTCGACCAGGTGGGGAAGGAGTTCGCGGAGACGACGTCGCACTTCCAGGATGCTCTCAACGAAGTGCTCGCCGGCGGCAAGAAGGTCTTCTAGCCGACGGAGCGACGATCACGACGCGGATCATGGCGTGGGTGGAGCGGTGTCCACGGAGCCGCTATCTTTCCGACGTCCCGCACGGAGCCCGGCGAGCCGTCTTCCTGCCTGGAAGGCGGCTCTCGTCATAGGAGATGACACGATGGCCGACACCGACCGCCGCCCTCAGCTCGAGGCTCACCAAGAGCGCCTCACCGAGCTGCGGAGGTATCTTTGACATCGACGCCAAGCGTCGACGGCTGGAGCAGCGCGAGCACGAGATGACGACGCCCGGCTTCTGGGGCGACCAGGAGCGGGCGCGCGGCGTCGTGCAGGAAGTGAAGGAGCTCAAGAGCTGGGTCGATCCGTTCGACAAGCTCGCGGCGCGCGTGCAGAGCGCCCTCGAGCTCGACGAGCTGCTCGCGCTCGAGCCGGACGCCGCCATGATCGCCGAAGTGGATCTGGAGGTGGCCGCGATCGCGACAGCGCTGGAGTCGTTCGAGCTGCGGTCGCTGATGCGAGGGCCGGACGATCTTCGCGATGCACAGCTCGAGATCAGCGCCGGCGCCGGCGGCACCGAAGCGCAGGACTGGGCCGAGATGCTCGAGCGGATGTACACCCGCTGGGCCGAGCGGCACGGCTTCGCGGTCGTGCTGCTGGACCGGAGCGAGGGCGAGGAAGCCGGCATCAAGGGCGCCGTGCTGGAGATCCGCGGTGACTATGCGTTCGGTTTCCTGCGGCCCGAGACGGGCGTGCACCGCCTGGTGCGCATCTCGCCGTTCGACGCCCAGGCGCGGCGGCACACGAGCTTCGCGTCGGTGTTCGTCTATCCGGTCGTGGACGAGGAGATCAACATCGAGATCCGCGAGGAGGACCTGCGGACGGATGTCTATCGAGCCTCGGGAGCGGGCGGACAGCACGTCAACAAGACCAGCTCGGCGGTGCGTATCACGCACATCCCGACGGGCGTGGTGGCGGCGTCGCAGGCCGAGAGATCGCAGTTCAAGAACAAGGCGACCGCGCTGAAGATGCTCAAGAACAAGTTGTATCAAATGGAAGTGGAGAAGCGCGAGGCGGAGCGCGCTGCCCTCGACGCGACCAAGGCAGACGTGAGCTTCGGCAGCCAGATTCGCAGCTACGTCTTTCAGCCGTACACCATGGTCAACGACCATCGGACCGAGCTGAAGTACCCCAATGTCCGCGAAGTGATGGACGGCGGGATCGACCCCTTCATCGAGGCCTACCTGAAGAAGTTCGGAGCGAGCGGCGAGGCCGCCGCGTGACCGAGGAGCTCAATTTCGTCCAGCGGGCGCGTCGCGAGAAGCTCGATGCCCTCGTGCAACGCGGCATCGTTCCGTTCGCCTACCGCTTCGACCGCACCCACACCGCCGAGCAGGCGCTGGCCTCGCTCGAGGACGGAGTGGTCGATGGCGGACCGGTAGTGCGGGTCGCGGGGCGGCTCGTCGCGCTGCGCGCCCACGGCAAGACGACGTTTGCGCATCTGGCCGATGCGACGAGCCGGATCCAGCTCTACTTTCGCAAGGATCAGCTGGGTGACGACGCCTACGCGATCGTCGAGCAGTGCGACCTCGGTGACATCGTCGGCGTGGAGGGGCCGCTCTTCCGCACCCGGACCGGCGAGACCACGATCCGGGTCGACACGCTGACAATGCTCGCCAAGTCCCTGCGCCCGCTGCCGTTCGGGAAGGAGGAAGTGGTCGACGGGGAGGTCGTGCGGCACTCGGGCTTCGCCGATCCCGAGCTGCGCTACCGTCAGCGCTACGCGGATCTCGCCGTGCACCCCGAGGTGCGGTCGCTCTTCGTCGCGCGCAGCCGGATGATCACGGCGATGCGCTCGCACCTCGACGAGCTGGGCTTCCTCGAGGTCGAGACGCCCGTCCTCCAGCCGCTCTATGGCGGCGCGGCGGCGCGGCCGTTCATCACGTTTCACAACACGCTCGACACGCAGCTCTATCTGCGCATCGCCGACGAGCTCTACCTCAAACGGCTGATCGTCGGCGGGTTCGACAAGGTGTACGAGATCGGGCACGACTTCCGCAACGAGGGGGTGGACCGGACGCACAACCCCGAGTTCACGATGCTCGAGTTCTATCAGGCGTACGCCGACTACACCGACATGATGGCGGTCGTCGAGCGTCTGCTGGTGCGAGCCGCCGAGGCGGTCCGCGGTGCGCCTGGGACCGAATTCGCCGATCGTGTACCCATCCTCTCGCCGCCCTTCCCGCGCGTCGAGTGGGTGCCGTCCCTCAACTCGGCGCTCGGCGCCGATGCACTCGGCATGAGCGAGGCGACGCTGCGGACGACCGCGATGAACGTCGGGGTGGAGCACGCGGCGACGCTCAGCGCCCCGAAGCTCCTCGACGAGCTCTTTCAGGCGCTCGTCGAGTCGAAGCTCGAGGAGCCGACGTTCGTCGTCGATTATCCGGTGGCGCTCTCACCGCTCGCGAAGCCGAA
>CAYLPM010000157.1:0-12637 GCA_964385525.1 uncultured Gemmatimonadaceae bacterium | reverse complement strand
GGAACATCGATCGCTTCGGGTCGCCGCCGATCTCGGGCGCGAAGCGGGCGAAGCGCGCGTCCATCGCGTCGATCAGCTCGCGCATCGGCTCGCGAACCTCGCGCTCGTAGTCGTCGCGATGCTCCTCGAACCACTGCTTGTCGTTGTTGCGCTCGAGACCCCGGAGGAAACGCAGCGCGCCGTTGGTGAATTCCATGGGATGTCGACGTTCGGTCTGGTTGCGGGCCATCGGTGATCGGATCGTGCCGTGCGCCCCGGTCGTTGACGTCGCCGATGGTCAGGGCGTGCTTTCGCGCCCGGCTTCCCGGCGGTCGGTCGCAGATCCGTCACGTGTCCGGAGACTGTCGCCGTTCCACGGTCGCAGATGGACCCGGCCTCCGAATCCATGCGCGAGGGCCGCATTGATCGCGCCGCGTTCATCCGCGGTGTACTGCGACGCGTGACACCCGAACGCGGCGTTCGCCGCCTCGAGATCGGCCGGCGTGAACGGAATCTGCAGCGTCAGGTACCGCTCGGGGATCGGCGTCACTCGCGGCCGGTACGCCGGGGCACTCTGCATTCGCTCGGCCGGGAGCGATGCGTAATACAGGGCGGGCGGTTCCGCCTCGGTGAGTCCCTGCACGATCTCCGTGACGACGTTGCCGACCAGGCGATGGTCGGGATGGCCGGTTCCGCCCTCGGGCCCGATGGTGACCAGCATGCCGGGACGGTGAGTGGTGATCAGGCGCGCGACTTCGTCGCGAAGGCTGCCGAGGTTGGCAAAGGCGGCGAGGCCCCCATCCTCGAGGCCGAGCAGGATCGGCGGCTCGATGCCGAGCCGCTGTGCGGCGCACCGGGCTTCCTCGGCGCGAGCCTGTGCGAGCGCGGGGCCGGCGGGGATGCCGGCGTGCTCACGAATGCCCTTCGAGCCATCGGTCGCGATCACGAGCCAGACGCGATGTCCTTCGCGGGCGTAGCGGGCGAGCATCGGCGCCGCGATCCGCTCGTCGTCGGGGTGCGCGAACACGGCCATCACCGTGCTTCCGGCAGTCTGTGCGAGCGAGACAGCCGGGTGCATCATGGCAACCGCGAGCAGGAGGCAGAGCCACGCACCGCCACGGAGGGTTGCCAGAGCGAGCACTCCCGCCGTCGTCCGGTGCGAGCCGCGTGCGACGCTCGTCGGGCCGGGAGTCACCATCGGTGAGGTCCGCAAGATCATCATTTCGCCCTCGCGCGCATCTCGTGGCCGGCGACCGGCCGACCACGGTGTCGACCGACTGCGCGTGCGCATGTCGTGCGTGAAATCATGCGAGGCGCTACTGGATGGCGCCAGTCCTCCGTCGCCCGTCTTGACGCCGCCGCCCGCCGCGCCGAGAATGAAGTCAGCGCGCCCCGGGGCGCCTCCTGTCCGCGGCAAGGGAGTCCGACTCCCACCCGTCCAAAGGTTCGCAACCACGCATCGAACCTTTCTCCTGCCTGTACTCAGCGGACTTCAGGCGCACAGGGAGGAAGGTCATGCCCAGGAAATTCACGCCCCGGAGCTCCCTCGACACGCTGAAGAGGGAGGCGAAGCGTTGGCTCGCCGCGCTTCGCGCGAACGACCCGGAGGCCCGCGCGCGACTGTCGCGTGCGCTCCCGGACGCACCCCCCACGCCGACCCTCCGCACCGTTCAGCACGCACTCGCGCGCGAGCACGGGTTCGAAGGATGGACGGGTCTCGCGCGCGAGCTCGCCCGGCGAGCCACCGCCCCGGCACACGCATCGCGCGACGACGCGATCCAGACGCTGCTCCGTGCCGCCGAGACGGGCGATGCGGCGCGCGTGATCGAAGTGCTCGACGAGCACCCCGACATCGTGAACGAGCGCGCCGAGCTCCCCGGCCACGACGGCCGGCGCACCGCGCTCCACTTCGCCATGAACGGCCTGAGCGAGCCGGTCGTGAACGCGCTCCTCGAGCGCGGCGCCGACCCCAACCTGCGCGACGACGGTGACGACGCGATGCCGCTCCACTTCGCCGCCGAGCGCGGGCACCTCGACATCGTGCGCAGCCTGATCGAGCACGGCGCGGACCCGATCGGCGCGGGCGACGGACACGAGCTCGAGGTGATCGGCTGGGCGACCTGCTTCGAGTACGCGTTCCACCGCGGGACCGCCGAGTACCTGCTCGCGCACGGGGCGCGCCACACAATCTTCTCGGCGGTCGCGATGCAGGACACGGACGCGATTCGCGAGATCGTCGCGCGATCGCGTGCGGAGCTCGATCGTCCGATGGACCGCACCAATCATCACCGGCGCCCGCTGCACCTCGCGATCGTGAAGCAGCGGCCGGACTCGCTGGCGACGCTGCTCGAGCTGGGCGCCGACACCGAGGCGACCGACGCCGCGGGGCTGACGCCGCTCGACCATGCGGCGCTCGCCGGCGCGACCGACATGGCGCGGCAGCTCATCGAGGCGCAGGCGCGCATCGGCGTCCCCGCCGCAGTCGCCCTCGACCGGCGCGATGACGTCGAGCGGCTGCTGCGCGAGGACCCGGAATGTCTCCGTCCAGGAGGGCGATGGGCGCGCCTCATCATCCGCGCCGCCGAGCGCGGGTCCGGTCGCGTGCTAGAGACGCTGATCCGCGGCGGCGCGTCGGTGCACGTGCGCGACGACCACCGCACGGCGGTCGATCAGACGCATGGCTACACGGCGCTCCACGCGGCCGCGTTCAACGGAAATGACGAGGCGGTGCGGGTGCTGCTGCGGCACGGCGCGAACCCGGCCGACCGCGAGGACAAGTACTGGGGCACGCCGGCCGGGTGGGCGGACTTCGCGGGACACGTCGTTGCGCGAGACCTCATCCTCGAGGGTCCGATCGACGTCTTCGATGCGATCCAGTTCGACCGGATCGAGCGCATCGCCGACATCCTCACGCGGGATCCGGAGGCGCTGGAGCGGAAGATCGGCGCGCACCTGACCGGTGAGGAGAAGACGAAACCGTGGCTCGATTCGCGGTGGACGCCGCTCGCGTTCGCGGTGGCGAACGGGAAGACCGAGGCCGCGCGATTGCTCCTCGAGCGCGGCGCGGACGCCACCGTGCGAGATTCGGCGGGGCAAACTCTCGGCGAGATCGCACGGGAGAAGCAGCACGTGGACATCGTCGAGCTGCTCGAGGGTCCTGGGACGAACGCGCCGCGGCCGCGACGCGGCGGGGACGGTTTCGAGGAACGCGTCGCGGATTCTCTGCGCATGGGGTGCGGCGACTGGGGCGTCTCGGGTTCGATGCGCGAGGTCCAGGCGCGCGATGCCTCGAGGATCCTCGAGCGGGAGCCGAGGATCGCGCATGCGAACATCTACACGGCCGTCGTCTGCGGGGAGCTGGACGAGGTGCGGCGCATCCTCGATGAGCGGCCGGAGGCGGTGTCGGAGATCGGCGGACCGCGCCGGTGGCCGCCCATCCTCTACCTCTGCTCGGCGCGGCTGCCCTCAGGCGATTCCGTCGCGATGCTTCGGCTCCTGCTCGACCGCGGCGCCGATCCGAACGCGTTCTACCTCGGCGGGAACGCGGACATTCACTACACCGCGCTCACGTGCGTCCTCGGGCGCGGCGAGGAGATCGGGCCGATGCACCCCCTGGCACGCGAGATGACGGCGCTGCTGCTCGAGCGCGGTGCCGACCCGCACGACGGCCAGGTGCTGTACAACGTGTTCGCGAACAACACCTCGCGGCACCTGCTCGATGACGACATCGTCTGGCTCCTCGAGCTCATGCACGAGCACTCGATCCGTCGCGGACACGAGGCGGACTGGCAGAACCCCGGGTGGCCGATGTTCGACATGCGCGGAGCGGTGTCGCTCGGCGATGACGGCCGTGTGCATCGCGGCGCGCGGTTCCTGCTCGATGCGGCCGTCGATCGCAATCTGCTGGGGATGGCGAAGTGGCTGCTCGAGCACGGCGCGGGGCCGAACACGCCGCCAGGCGAGCTGTGGCGCGGGCAGCCTCGTCACACGCTCCATCAGGAGGCCATGGTGCTCGGGCACACGGAGATGGCGGAGCTGCTCGCGCGGTACGGGGCGGCAAGGACGCCGGTCGCTCGCGAGGGCTTGGATGCGTTCATCGATGCGTGCCTGGCGATGGATGCGTCACGCGTGCGCGCCATGCTCGCGGAACATCCGGAGTATCGGTCGGATCACCGGCCGATGTTCGCGGCGGCGAAGCGGGATCGAGCCGACGTCGTCGAGATGCTGCTCGACCTGGGGATACCGCCCGACGTGGAGGATGCGTGGCACGGAAGGACCCGCGCGCTGCACGTGGCGGGGCCACGCTCGGCCCACGTGCTCATCTCGCGCGGCGCGGAGGTGGACGCCCGGGAGACGAACTTCGGCGCGACGCCTCTCGGCTGGGCGTCGTACTTCGGGAATACGCGGCTGATCGAGGTGATCGGGACGCACAGCCGGGATGTGGTTCTGCTGACGTTCAGAGGACTCGTCGGGCGGTTGCGCGCGGTCCTGAAAGAGGAGCCGTCCCTCGCCCGCGTCACGAGCGAGGACGGGCAGACGCTGCTGTTCCGGCTGCCCAGCGACGAGCGTACGGCGCTCGAGATCGCGGCGCTGCTGCTGGAGTGTGGGGTGGATCCCGATCAGCGCGACGCGCGAGGAGCGACGGCGGCGGACATCGCGATGCGGCGCGGGCTCGATGCAGTGGTTGCGCTGTTGGCGTCGCGGCGTGGCTGATAAGGCGCGGCCGCGATGGTCATGACCCGGCGGGAGCGTCACGGAGGTAGCCCAGCGCCGCGAATCCACCCATGTCCCGTACAGCCCGGCAGCCGGAGCTCGTCGTCGCGCATCGAGCTGGTCGTCCGGAGTGTCACAAAATCGCCCTCGGTTGTCACAAAAGGAGCATTGCGGAGAAAGGGCGCCCCCCTATCGTTGGATCGCTGACATCGAACCCCGGTCGCCGGAGGGAAGATTCGCATCAACGCACACGCTCACATCTTCAATCTCCAGTCGGTC
The DNA here is from genome assembly GCA_964385525.1 of uncultured Gemmatimonadaceae bacterium. Classification (GTDB taxonomy): domain Bacteria; phylum Gemmatimonadota; class Gemmatimonadetes; order Gemmatimonadales; family Gemmatimonadaceae; genus DATKCV01. The sequence goes on along the minus strand of CAYLPM010000157.1, from coordinate 7,666 downwards.
CTGACGCGCGAGGCCGTGGAGATCATCGCGCGTCGCATCGGCGATCGCGGTGCGCCGGCGTTCGTGGTGGAGGCCGTCGCGAAGCTCCTCGACGAGCAGCTGAACCGGCCGGAATACCTCATCGAGGATGAGCTCCTCGAGCGCTTCCTCGCGAAGATCGCCGAGTCGGCGAGCTTCCGCCGGCTGGTCAGCGACGCGTCCACCGCGCTGCCGGTCGAAGTGCGCCTGCTCGGCGGCAACCTCGGGAGCCTGGGGCGCGCGACGCTGCGCGGCGCGCTCGACAAGCTCTCCACCACCTTCGACGATCCGGACGCGGGCACCGGGATCTTCGATGTGTTCGAGACGCTGCGCATGGCGATGCAGCCCGATTGCGTCAGCGTCGCCGACAAGCTGCTCGGACACCTGCAACCGGACGACGTGATCGTCGCCCTGATGATGGACATCCCCTCCGAGAGCGAGCCCGCGCGCGATCGCCGGAACTTCCAGGCCCAGTTCGAGGGGACCGTCGAGGCGGCGCTCCAGCGCCCGGGGCGCGTCCTGCCGTTCATCGCAGTCAACACGCGGCGCAGGTCGCACTTCAGCCTCATGCGCGAGGCGATCGAGCGCCACGGGTTCGCCGGCGTGAAGCTGTATCCGTCGCTCGGCTTCGAGGTGGACACCGACGCAATGCGGCGGGTGTACGCGTACTGCCAGGATCGCGACCTCCCGATCGTGATGCACTGCACGATGGGCGGCTTCTATCGCAGCGAGATGTCGCGGCAGTTCTCGGATCCCTCGCTCTGGGAGGACATCCTTCCGGACTTCCCTCTGCTGCGGATCTGCTTCGCGCATTGCGGCGGGTGGGCCGGCCTCGCGGGTGCCAGTGGTGTGGAGCCCGGCTCGTGGACCGAGGCGGTCGTGAAGCTCATGAAGGCGCACCCCAACGTCCGTGCCGATCTGTCGAATCACGTCGAGATGATGCGTGGCGGAGACGCCGAAGCGCGCTATCTCTCCACGCTGAAGGGGCTGCTCGCCGATCCGGCGACGGCGGATCGCATCCTCTTCGGCACCGACGCATGGCTCGTTCGGCTCGCGATGACCGATGCGCATTTCTGGCACTACTTCGAGTCGAAGCTGACGCCGCCAGAGTTCCGGAAGATCGCGGAGGAGAATCCGCGCGTCTTCTTCGGGCTCCCGGACGAAAGCACCGGTGAGGGCATGCGTCCGAACATCCAGCGTCACGTGGCCTACCTCGTGTCGCACCGCGACCGGGTCGGCGCTGAACCCGCCGCATGGCTGCGCGCGGTTACGCCGGGCGTCACATTCGTGGTGCGGCGCGCCAGTCCGTCGTGGACCCCCAACAATCAGGCGCACTTCTACACATACCGCTACCTGCGTGAGCTGATGACGCCCGGCTATCAGGCGCTCGGCTTCGAACGCTCCGGTGCGCTGCGCATGCGGCAGCTGACCTACTGGCAGAAGGAGCACGAGAGCGCGGCGGTGTTCGCCCAGCGGTGTGAGGCGAACGCCCGGAAGCTCGCCAGCTTCTGCGTCGTCAACGGCGCGACTTACGAGGGAACGTACACGGACACGGCCGCCGTGGAGCGCCTGATCGAGCTGTTCGAGAACGGTGAGCTGACCGTCGCCGAAGCCGCGGGGACGGTCGACGCCGTTTTCCGCTTCCAGATGGAATCGACACAATGAGCCTCGCCGAACTCGAGGTCTCGCGTCACGTGGTTCCGGAAAGCCTCATCATGAGTCGCCCGATGAGTGGTCGAGACGTCGGTCCTCTCCTGCTGGTCGCGATGCTGCTCGGGGCCGGCACGATCGCGGCGCGATCGATCGGCGCGCAGGAAGCCGGGCGTGCGTTCGCGAGCTCGATCGCTCCCGGTGTGCTGCGGCCCAACGGCGACGACTGGACGCCGGCGCTGACGTTCGATGTCGAGGGACGGATGCGCCGGCACGTCGTGCGTCCGCGGTATCCCTACTCGCCGTATGCTCGTGGTGAGGCACGCGGGGCGCTCACGATCGATGCGGACGAGAATCCGGAGCAGCTCAGGGCCGCCGGCGCCGCGGGGATCGCGGTGGATCTGGTCGAGCTGCAGGCGGTGCCCTTCAACCCCGCCGACGTGGATGCGCCGGGCTCGGCGGCACGATTCGACTACGGCACGATCTCGCTGGGGGCGCAGCTCGACCTCCGCTCGGACCAGCGCGCGCGCGAGGTGCTCGGCGCGCTCCAGGCCGAGCTGCTGTACACACACGATCACCAGCGCGCGTTCTGGCCGCTCGTGCCGGCGGTCGCGATCGCGTACGGACTGCGTCGCCCACTGCGCTCGGAGCTGTACGATGAGCTGGCGATCGAGCGGGAAAGTCTCGCCCAACTCGATGCGAGCGCCTTCTGGCACCTCTCGCTCGACCGTCCGGTCCTGCCGACGCTCATTCGGCCATTCTGGATTCATGGCGAGGTCCGCTACTTCGGCGCGTCCGGAAGCGACGCCGCGATCGAGCAGGCCGGGCTCGATGAGGGCTCCTACGTGGCCGCCACGCTGGCGTACAGAGCGCGACGCCCGGTATCGGCGATCGACGAGCTGTTCGTGCGGTGGTCCGATGGAGAGCTCCAGACGAGACCCGGCGATCGGCGCGCGTGGATGGTGGGGATCGTGATCCGAAGTCCGTGAGGTAGCTTCCGGCGTTCTCCATTGGTCGAGGAAAGGCATGGCCGATCGGGCAGCCGGGACTGGCGCGCCGCGAGGGAGTGAAGCGCGGAAGCAGTCCGTCCACGCGCCGCGCACACGCTTGCCACTCCGCGAGTTCATTGCGACGCAGAACATCAGCGCGGTCGTGCTGCTCGTGGCCACGCTGGCGGCGCTGGTGTGGGCAAACTCGCCGTGGGCGTCGAGCTACGACCGCCTGTGGGAGACGGAGCTGGTGATCCGGCTCGCCGACTCGGAGCTGGCGATGTCGCTCCGGCACTGGATCAACGACGGGCTGATGGCCCTGTTCTTCTTCGTCGCGGGGCTCGAGATCCGGCGCGAGTTCGACATGGGCGAGCTGCGCGAGCGGAGGCGCGTCGCCACACCGGTGATCGCGGCCGTGGGCGGGATGGCGGTGCCCGCGCTGATCTACCTCGCGTTCAACCTCGGCGAGCCGACGGCGCGCGGATGGGGCATCGCCATGGGCACCGACACCGCCTTCGCGCTTGGCATCCTGACGCTCGTGGGCGGCCGATGGACGCCGCAAACGCGCACGTTCCTGCTGACGCTCGTCATCGTCGACGATATCGTCGCCCTCACGGTGATCGCGCTCGCCTACACGACGGCCGTGTCGATCCCCGCGTTGGCGATCGCGCTTGCCATCTTCGCCGCGATCCTGGCGATGCGGCGCACGGGCGTGCGCCACGGCGTGGCGTACTTTCTCGCCGGCGCGGCGCTGTGGCTCGCGGTGCTCGTCTCGGGCGTGCACGCCACGATCGCGGGTGTGGCGGTCGGTCTCCTCGCCTACGCGTATCCGCCCACGCGCGCGGAGCTGGAGCGGGCCGGCGCCCGCTGGCGGCTGTTCCGCGAGGAGCCCACGGCGGCGTACGCGCAGTCGGCGAGCCGGACGCTGGCGCTCGCCATCTCGCCCAACGAGCGCTTGCAGCACCTGTTTCACCCGTGGACGAGCTACGTCATCGTGCCGCTGTTCGCGCTCGCCAACGCGGGCGTCGCGCTCGATGGCGCCACCATCGGACGCGCGCTCGGGTCGCCGGTGACGCTCGGCATCGTCTTCGGTCTCGTCGTCGGTAAGCCCGTCGGAATCGCGCTTGCAACGTGGATGTTCTCGCGCCGCCGGCTTGGCGGCGTGCCGCTGACCGTGCCGTGGCCGCCGCTCGTCGGCGCCGCCACCGTCGCCGGCATCGGATTCACGGTCTCCCTGCTGGTGGCGACGATCTCGCTCGCTGGCGAGGACCTCGAGAACGCGAAGATCGGCATCCTGGGGGCCTCCGTTATCGCCTCGGGGCTCGCGTGGCTCGTGTTCCGGATGATCGAGCGGTTGCCGCGCCGCTTTCTCTCGGGGCAGGAATACCTCGCGGCTCCGCTGTTGGACCTGTCGGAGACGGTCGATCCGGCGATCGACCACATCCGCGGACCGGAGCAGGAGATGCTGACACTGATCGAGTACGGCGACTTCGAGTGTCCGCACTGCGGCCAGGCGGAGCCGGTCGTTCGGGAGCTGTTGCGCAGATTCGGCGATGACGTGCGCTTCGTCTTCCGGCACCTGCCGCTGACCGACGTGCACGAGCACGCCCAGCTCGCGGCGGAGGCCGCCGAAGCGGCGGCCGCCCAGGGACGGTTCTGGGAGATGCACGACCGCATGTTCACGCATCAGGACGCGCTACGCCTCGAGGACCTGCACGCGCACGCGCGCGAGCTCGGCCTGGACGTGGAGGCGTTCGCCGACGACCTGCAGTCGCGCCGCCACGCGCGCCGAGTCTCGCGCGACACGAACAGCGCGGACGAGAGCGGGGTCGCCGGCACGCCGACGTTTTTCATCGACGGCCGGCGACACTACGGCGCGTACGATCTCGGCGCACTCACGGCGGCCCTCCGGCGGGAAGCGAGCGAACGTCGGTGAGCCCGCGCCACGCGCGCAATACCTTCAGACCGTCGTTCGAGTGCGCGAAGAGATCGAACCCGCGCTCATGCCCGCCCGCCGTCCCCTTCGATCCATGCCTCCGCGGTCGTCGGATCGATCCCCGAGCGCACCTGCGAGATCCGGTTCGCCGGAAAGCCGCCGCAGCGCGCGTGCTCTCGGATGATCTCCGCGTCCGGCGCGATGTAGAGGCAGTAGATCCTGTCGTCCGTAACCCAGCTCTCGAGCCACTGGATGTCGGGGCCGAGCGCGTGGAGCACGTCGCACGACCTGCGCGAGATGCCCTGGAGCTCAGCCTGCGTGAGGTCTCCGGCTCCCGGCAACTCTCGCTCGATCAGGTACTTCGGCATGTCACTCCTCCAATCGTGTCGATGGGTGGCGGGCGCGGCTCAGGGCGTTGCGTACCGACAACTCACGGCGGGATTCCAGTCCATGAACATCCCGGCCGGGTTGTCACGGAAATGCCAGACGTGCAGCACCCAGAGCCCGAACGCCTCGTTCCGATGGAACGACAGCTCGTACAGCCGCGGCGGCTCCGGCGAGGTCCACAGGTCGAACGGGACGATGTACTCGACGGCGACCAGCCGGAGGCGACCGTTCTTCTGCGGCTCGTAGACCAGGAGCTCCGGCTGGAGCGCGTCCACGGCTCCGTCGATCAGCGCCGCGTTGCCGAAGTGATAGCCCATGCCGCCGAGCTCGGGATCCTCGAAGCACCCAGGGATCGGCGTGTCCCAACCTGCCTCCGCCGCGGCCTCGAACCGGTGGAATGGAGCGGTCAACGCCCGGAGCTGCGCGACCTGCTCCTCGACGGTGGCGCTCCGCGCGTTTGCTCCCAGCGACGCATCGTGCCCGGCATGCGCCAGCGCCGTCGGGGCGGCCGTGTGGACCGGATCGCCGCATGCCGTCGCCAGCAGGGCGCCGGTGCCGACCGCGACCGCGGCGGAGGCGAGCAGGCTTCGTGAGGTGTACGGTCGGATCATGGTGGAGTCCTCCGGTGAGAGTGGCGTGAGGTGATCGTCGTGCGTGGCGCTTGCCCGGTCTGCGAACGTGCATAGAATGGGAAGCGGGACTCGCCCGCCGCTCGCCACGCGCTCGCCCGCAACTCGCCTCGGACACTGGTGCATCGCCTCAACGTCTTCGGCGGACTCTCGATCGAGACCGGAAGCGGTCCGCTCACGGGCCGGGCCGCGCAGCGTCGTCGCCTGGGGCTCCTGGCGCTCCTGGCGACGGCGCGCGCCGGGACGAGCCGCGACAAGGTCATCGCCTACCTCTGGCCCGAGGCCGACGCGGAGAACGGACGCCGCTTTCTCTCCGACTCCGTGTACCGGATCAATCAGGCGCTCGGCGGCGATGTGATCGTCGCGGCAGGAGACGAGCTTCGTCTCGATCATCTTCGACTGCCGAGCGACGCGGCGGAGTTCGCCGACGCGCTCGCCGCAGGCGACCACGAGCGCGCGGCCTCGCTCTACCGGGGGCCGTTCCTCGATGGCTTCTTCCTCTCGGACGCGCCCGAGCTCGAGAAATGGGTCGACACGGAGCGCGACCGGCTGTCACGCAAATACGCCGTCGCGCTCGAAGCACTGGCAGACGCGGCATCCCGTGACGACCGGCATGCCGATGCCGCGGGCTGGTGGCGACGGCTGGCCGGGCACGATCCGTACAGCTCTCGCATCGCGCTGGGCCTGATGTGGTCGCTCGACGCGGCCGGCGAACGTGCGGCGGCGATCCAGCACGCGCGCATCCACGAGACGCTGCTTCGGGAGGAGATGGGGATCGGGCCCGATGAGGCGGTGCGGGCGCTGGCGGTGTCGCTCAGGTCCGGAGGCGGAGCCCGCGTCGCCGGGGGCGGGGGGCCCGGGCGGCCGGGCGCAGCGGCACTTCCGGCCGTGGCGCTGAACGACCGGGTCGCGACGCCGCCTTACGACGCTTCCCGCGGTTCGACCACGCCGCCGATTCGCGAAAACGATTCTTCTCGCCGCGCACGCACCGGGATGGAGAGGTGGCGCGCAACGGCGGTGCGGCCACTAGCCACGCTGCTCGCCATCGTCGTAGGGGTTGCGGCGCTCTGGTTCGCGCTCCGCGGTCGCGATACGAGCGCCGACGCGACGCCGGTGCGGTCGGTGGCCGTCCTGCCATTCGCGAGCCTGAGTCCCGATCCAGCGGACGAATACTTCAGTGACGGGATCACCGAGGAGCTGATCGCGACCCTCGCGCGAGTGCCCGGGTTGCGGGTCGCTTCGCGGACGTCGGCGTTCGCCTACAAGGGGAAGGCGCTCGACGTGCGTGAGGTCGGGGAGCGACTCGGAGCCGACGCGGTGATCGAGGGTTCCGTGCGCAAGGCCGGCCGAACCCTGCGCATCGCTGTCCGGCTCGTCAGCACGTCGGATGGCTATGCGCTGTGGTCGAAGGACTACGACCGCGAGCTGGAGGACGTGTTCGCGATTCAGGAGGAGATCGCCGGCGCGCTCGTGGCCGCGCTGCGTGGTGCCGATCCGGATCCCGCGGATGTCGAGCTCGCCTTTCGCCCACCCACGGATCCCGAGGCCTACGATCTGTACCTCAGGGGTCGGTTCGCCTGGCATCAGCGCACCCGCGACGGCGTGCTGCGCGCGATCGAACACTTCGAGCGAGCCGTTGCGGTCGCCCCGGACTATGCGCGTGCGTACGTGGGTCTTGGCGACGCGTATGCGGTCGCAGCGTTCTACGACTACGTCGCGCCCAGTACCGCGTATCCAAGAGCCGAGCGTGCCGCGCGCAGGGCGCTCGAGATCGACTCCGGACTCGCCGCACCGCACGCCACGCTGGGATACATCCTCACGTACCATCATCTCGACTGGCCACGCGCCGAGGAGGCGTTCGGCCGCGCGCTCGCCATCGACCCGAGCTACTCGACGGCGCATCAGTGGTACGCGAATCTGCTCACGGTCGCCGGGCGGTTCGACGAGGCCGAGCGGGAGATGCGGCTGGCGCAGGAAGACGATCCGCTCTCCCTCATTGCGAACGCGGCACTGGGCTGGAGCTTCTTCCTGGCCGGGAGGCCGGAGGATGCGCTCGA
>CAYLPM010000156.1:0-1818 GCA_964385525.1 uncultured Gemmatimonadaceae bacterium | reverse complement strand
CCTCGACCCCGGCACGCCGGAGCCGCTGCGCACGGCACTGCTCGAGGGCGGGCGCTGGTGGAACCAGGCGTTCGAGGCCGCCGGCTATCGAAACGCGTTCCGCGTCGAGATGCTCCCGGAGGACGTGAGCCCGCTCGACATCCGATACAACGTCATCAACTGGGTGCACCGTTCCACGCGCGGATGGTCGTACGGCGGCAGCGTGTCGGACCCGCGCACCGGCGAGATCATCAAGGGCGTGGTCACGCTCGGCTCGTTGCGCGTGCGACAGGACTGGCTGATCGCCGAGGGGCTGCTCCAGCCATACGCCAACGGCGATGAGCCGACGCCGGAGATCGAGCGCTGGGCGCTGCAGCGCATCAAGCAGCTCTCGGCCCACGAGATCGGCCACACGATCGGCCTCGGCCACAACTATTACGACAGCGACTCGGGCCGCATCAGCGTGATGGATTACCCGCACCCGCTCGTCACGCTGCGGTCCGACGGCACGCTCGATCACTCGCAGGTCTACACCGACGAGATCGGCGCGTGGGACAAGGTCGCGATCACCTACGGCTACGCCGAGTTCGCGCCCGGGACGAACGAGTCGCAGGCGCTGAGGCAGATTCTGGATCGTGCGTGGGCGCGCGACATCCGCTACATGACGAACCAGGACCTCGGCGCCCATCCGCGCGTGGATCAGTGGTCGAACGGCACCAATGCGGCGACGGAGCTGGACCGCATGATGGAGGTGCGCCGAGTCGCGCTGGCGAAGTTCGGCGAGAACGCGATCAAGCGCGACATGCCGATGGCGGCGCTCGAGGAAACACTGGTTCCACTGTACCTGCACCATCGCTATCAGGTGGAGGCCGCGGTGAGCACGCTCGGCGGCCAGCACTACATCTACGCGATGCGCGGCGACGGTCGGGCACCGTTCACGCGCGCGACGGCGGCCGAGCAGCGGACGGCGCTGCGGTCCCTGATGGCGACGATCGCGCCGTCGGCGCTGGCGCTCCCGGAGGCGCTGCTGCAGAAGATCCCGCCGCGGCCGCCGGGGTATGGCCGGTCGCGCGAGACGTTCCCGCGATGGACGGGCTCGACCTTCGATGCGATCACGCCGGCCGTGACGGCCGCCTCGCACACGGTCGACAACGTGCTGACGAACGATCGCGCGGCGCGGCTGGTGGAGCAGCAGGCGCTCGATCCGTCGCTGCCGGGACTGGGTGATGTGATCGATGCCCTCTACGCGGCGAGCTTCGGCGCGACGGCGCGCACGCCGTACGAGCAGGAGGTGAAGCGGGCGGTCGAGCGGGTGGTGGTGGACCGGTTGATGGAGATGGCCGGTTCGGCGCCGATGCCGCAGGTGCGAGCGGTGGCGACGCTCAAGCTGCAGCGACGCGGGACGGAGCTGGCGCAGGTCGCGGCGGCGAACGACGCGGATGGTCAACAGCAATCGATGGCCGAGCCGGCGCTGGCGCACGCGGTGATGCTGGCGATGGACATCCGGAAGTTCCTGGAGCGGCCCGCGCCGGCGGCGACCCCGACGATGCAAGCGCCGGCGGCGCCGCCGGGGGCGCCGATCGGGGATCCGGGGATGGACTGGCTGAACCGCGTGGAGCCGCCGTGTTCGTGGATTGAGATGGGGTGGTGGTGACGCGAGCGCACAGGCGCTGAGCGGGACCGCCACCACGGAGGTACGAACGTGCAGCAGACGCGCGGGCCCGTGCCGGGTCGACGTGTGGTGATGACGATCGCGGTGGTGTTTGGCGCCTCGCTTCCTGCCTGTGGAGGCGGGGCGCCGACCTCGAATTCACCACCGCAGGACGACAATCCACCGCC
>CAYLPM010000155.1:0-1716 GCA_964385525.1 uncultured Gemmatimonadaceae bacterium | reverse complement strand
GCGAGAGTAGATGACTGATGGATGAGGCAGCTCGACGGGTTGCCGGGCGCGTTGCCGAACGTCACGCTGACGATGCGGTCCGTCAGCAGAGCACCGGTTTCATCCAGCAACGCAATGACCACGGCTGGCGCAATCGGCTCTGTGGCAATCACGTTCGACGGCTGAACCCGGAATTCGATGCTGCCCTCGAGCACAGGCACACCCGTGACCGAGAACGTCACGACGTTGGAGACCGGCTCTCCGTCCTGCATGGCCACGGCGGTGATGGTGTTCGCGCCTTCACCCGGGAACAGGGTGAGGGACGAGACGCCCGTCGCGTCGGTCGCCTTGGTGATGGTCGTAGCGCCGTCGAGCTCATCGTCCGGATCGCTCAGCGAACCGTCGCCGGCCGTGATCGTGAACACGACATCGATGTCGGCGATGCCTTCGGTCACGACATCGCCCGGCTCGTGGTGGCTCTGACCGAACAGCGTCGTAGAGAGCGTGACGGGCTCGCCGACGGCCGCCTGTCCGGGTACTTCGTCCAACGCCGTCAGGTTGCCCAGAACGCCGAGCGTGAAGCGGCTGAAGGAGTCGAAGCGGATGATCTCGCCGCCCTGGCCAAGGTCGATCGCGTAAAGACTCCCGACCCCGAGCGTTCGCGTCACGAAGTCGGCAATGGACCGCACCCCGGCGCTCGCGAAGTGCAGCAGGCCGTTGGAGGGCGCTGCGCCGATCGGTTCCGGCGTCCCCCCGTTGCACGTGGGTGTGAATCCGAGCTGCTGCAGCGTCGCGTGGTCGACATCCCGCAGGGCCTGGAGCGGCCGTCCGGCATCGGCCTTGATGATCTGCAGCAGCTCCTCGAGCACCTCCGACAGCCCGGTCGGCTGCGGCTTGCAGATGAACACGAACGCCGGCTGCTGAATGCCCGTGGCTTCACCGGGCGTGAGCTCCGGATCCGTCGTGATGAGCAGGCACGCACGCGTCTGCGCGATCAGTCCGGGACCGTCATATCCCTCGCGCTGCACGCACTCGTCGAGCGCGAGCGTCGGCTCCCACTGCACGGTGACCGTGACCTCGGGAACGTTCGGCGGCAGCCACCCCTCCTGGAGCACGAGTGCACCCTGGCCGCTTTCGAGAACCAGGGTTCCGCCGGTCTCGTCGACCCGCCGCGTCAGACACGTCCCGGTCGTGCACCGCAGGCCATTCTCGAAGCGGACCTTGATCGGCAGGGTACGCCCGTCCAGCAGCGCGATCGTCTGATCGGTGTCGATGTTGCGGAGCTCGCGTCCCGTGGCCGCGACCTCCACATCCGCCCACGCCACCGGCTCCCCGCTCACATTGGCATCGGCGAATACCTGGATCCGGTACGCATCACCGGGGATCAACGCGGGATTCGATTCGTCCGTGTGCCAGAGCGCCATGTAGTGCTCATCCTGAAGCGAGATGCTGATCGGCCCGGTTACGTTCGCGCCGGTACCGAACGTCGCGACCGGCGTGCACACATCGCTCACCATGTGGCAGACGCGGATCACGGCCGACGTGAGATTCGGATTGAACTGCCCGGCGTCGAAGAAGCTCGACCCCACCGGGTTCTTGACCAGGGGCGGCAGGAAAAACACATCCGAGTTGATACCGCCGGTGGCACCATCGGAGATGGCCTCGTTCGGCCCCGGCAGTGGAGTGGGTGACGTTAGCTCGTCGCTACACCCGACGACGACGGCCCCGGCGAGAGCG
>CAYLPM010000154.1:0-2829 GCA_964385525.1 uncultured Gemmatimonadaceae bacterium | reverse complement strand
TCTCGCTGCTGCTGATCGGCGTCGCCATGGGCACGGCCACGGCGTGCACCGCGTCGAGCGATGCGCGGACCGCGGATGCGCCGGCGCCGACGACGATCGGCCCCGAGAACATGACGGTGGTCGCGGAAGACACGATCGAGAGCGGCCCGCTGCTCTCCGGCTCGCTCGGTGCGGAGCGTCAGGCGACCGTGCGCGCGGAGATCGGTGGCACGGTGCTCGAGACGAACGCGGAGGAAGGGGAGCGCGTGGCGCGCGGACAGGTGCTCGCGCGGCTCGATGAGACCACCGTCCGCGACGCATTCCTGGGCGCTCGCTCGGGCCTCACGACGGCCGAGTTGAACGCGCGCACCGCCACGCGCGAGCTGGAGCGCATGGAGCGGCTCGCCGAAGCGGGCGCGATCGCCGAGCGCGATCTCGAGCAGGCGCGAAACGGCGCTACCGCGGCGGCGTCGATGCTCGCCGACGCGAAGGCACGGTTCGTGGCCGCGGAAAAGGCGCTGAGCGACACGCGGGTGCGCGCGCCGTTCGCCGGCATTGTCGCTCGGCGGCAGGTGAGCGCGGGCGAGACCGTCGCGCCGGGCGGCGCGATGTTCGACGTGATCGATCCGTCGACGATGCGGCTCGAGGCATCGGTACCGGCGACCGAGCTGGCCGCGCTGCGGATCGGCGCGCCCGTGAGCTTCACGGTGAGCGGGTATCCCGGACGGGCGTTCACGGGGCGCATCACGCGCATCAGTCCCGTGGCCGATGCGACGACGCGGCAGGTTCGCATCTTCGCCTCGATCCCGAACGCGGGGCAGGCGCTCGTCGGCGGCCTCTTCGCCGAGGGGCGCGTCGCGAGCGAGCTGCGCGTGTCGGCGATCGCGCCCGCGGCGGCGCTCGACCAGCGCGGGGTCACGCCGATGGCCGTGCGCGTGCGGAACGGTGAAGTGGAGCGGGTGGAAGTCGAGCTCGGGATCCGCGATGCGGCCACCGAGCACTATGAAATCATCTCCGGCGTGCAGGTGGGGGACACCCTGCTGCTCGGTCCCGCGCAGGGACTGTCGCCGGGTACGCGAATCGTCTTCGGCCGGACGCGCGACAGCGCGTCCGCCCAGCGCTGACGGCGGAGATCATTCGACATGTTCATTTCCGATTTTGCGATCAAGCGACCACTGGTGACGGTCGTCGCGATGGTCACGTTGGCGGTGTTCGGGATCTTCGCGCTCTGGCGGCTGCAGACCGATGAGTTCCCCGACGTCGCCGAGCCCGTGGTCTTCACGGCCATCATCTATCCCGGCGCCTCACCCGATCAGGTCGAGACCGAGGTTCTCGACCCCGTGGAGGAGGCCATCCAGGGGATCAGCGGCGTCGACCAGATCTTCGGCTCGGCCCGCGATGGATACGCCGAGATCGTCACGGTCTTCCTGTACGAGAAGGACCTGAAGGAGGCGACCCAGGACATTCGCGATGCCATCTCCGCGATCCGGCAGGATCTGCCGACGGAGATGGAGGAGCCGGTGCTGCGCCGCTTCAGTCCGAACGACTTCCCGATCATGCAGATCTCGCTCACGTCGAGTGCGCTGGGGTCGGTGGAGCTGTCGCGGATCGCCGAGCCCGGCGTGACGCGCGAGCTGCGGTCGATCCCGGGCGTCGCGCAGGTGGACGTGACCGGGCTCGTGGAGCCCGAGATGACGGTGCAGCTCAGGCCCGAGGCCCTCCAGGCCATGGGCGTGAGCGTGGCGCAGGTCGTCCAGGCCCTGCAGTTCCAGAACCTGGCGGTGCCCGTCGGCCGGCTCAACGGCGCGCTCGACGAGCGCACGATCCGCCTCAAGGGGCGGCTGGAGGGTCCGGATGACTTCGCGCGCATGGTCGTCGCCGACCGCAACGGGCAGATCATCCGGCTGGACGATGTCGCCGACGTGTTCGAGGGGCACGAGGAGCAGCGAAGCGCCGCGCTGTACAACCAGCAGGAAGCGGTCGGCATCAGCATCACGAAGGCCAAGGGCTTCAGCACGACGGACGTCAGCGACAAGATCCGCGAGAAGATCGTGGCGCTTCAGCCGACGATGCCGGCCGGGACCAAGCTGGAGATCGTGCGCGACGCCGGCATCGACGTCGAGCGTTCGGTCGCGAGCGTGCAGGCGGCTCTGATCGAAGGGGCGATCCTCACCGTGCTGGTCGTCTTCCTGTTCCTCAACTCGTGGCGCTCGACGGTGATCACCGGTCTCGCGCTCCCGATCTCGGTGCTCGCGGCGTTCATCGCCGTGTGGGTGCTCGGCTTCAAGCTCGAGACGATGTCGCTGCTCGGGCTCTCGCTGGCGATCGGGATCCTGATCGATGACGCGATCGTGGTGCGCGAGAACATCGTGCGCCACGTCGAGATGGGGAAGGATCACTGGACGGCGGCGCACGAAGGGACGAACGAGATCGGACTCGCCGTGACGGCGACCACGATGGCGATCGTCTCGGTGTTCGTGCCGGTCGGCTTCATGTACGGCGTGGCCGGCCAGTGGTTCAGGCCGTTCGCGCTGACGATCGCGTCCGCGGTGCTGGTATCCCTGTTCGTCTCCTTCTCCCTCGACCCGATGCTCTCCGCGTACTGGGCGGATCCGCACGTGCCGGAGGAGAAGAAGCACTGGATCACGCGCCAGCTCGACAAGTTCAACCGCTGGTTCAACGCCCAGGCGACGAACTACAAGAAAGTCGTGGCCTGGTCCCTCGATCACCGTGCGGCGATGATCGTGCTGGCCGTCGGCAGCCTGTATGCCTCGTTCACGCTGCCGGCGAAGGGGTTCAGCGGCTTGTTCGCCGCGATGCTCGGCATCGGGCTGATCGTGTGGGCGCTCG
>CAYLPM010000153.1:0-8597 GCA_964385525.1 uncultured Gemmatimonadaceae bacterium | reverse complement strand
AAGCCCACCGGCGACGCGCCGTACGTCTCGCGCATCCACGACGGCCAGACCCAGTCGGAAAGCGCCGCTCGGCGCGCCGCGTTCGACGGCGCGAGGACGAGGTGGCGCCACATGGGATGCCCGGCGGTGCGCCGGGTTGCGCGGAGTCCGAGCACAGGCAGGCGTGAATGATCGCCGTCCTTCAGCCGATCGAGCGCGTCGACCCGACGGAGGGCCCACGCCAGGTACCGGTCGATTCCTTGGCGCTCCGCCGCGCGGAGCGATTGCTCGCGTGCGTGAGCATCCAGTCCCTGCCACAGGGTCGCAAGATCGAGAATCCAGAGCAGTGGAACGAACTGATGCGTCGCCAGGTGCACGGCGAGGTATCCCGGGAGCAAGGCGCCACCGTGGGCGCGCACGGACACGCCCTCCACGGTGATCCGCTCGACAGCGGGCGGCGGCAGCTTCAGATAGTCCAGGCGCGGATGAAGAAGCGACGAATGAACCTCGAGCAGTTGCTCGCGTGTTCCTCTCGCTCCCCCTCCCCCTCCCCCTCCCCCTCCCCGTTCCCCTTCCCCTCCGCCTCCCCTTCCTCCCGCTCCGTTTTCCCCTCCACCCGCTCTCTGCGCTCGCACCCAGCTTTCGTCCCACGGGAGCTCTCCGGCCGTATGGCGCCAGCCGAGCGCCGCGAGCGCGGCGCGCGCACGCACTCGTTCGGCCGCGTCGACGAAGACATCGATGTCGGAGCTCGGTCGGGCCGCGAGCTGGCCATAGAGCCGTATCGCGAGCGGTGCACCCTTGAGCACGATCGGCGTGAGTCCGCGCGCCTCGAGCCGGTCGTACAACTGCGCGAGCGCTACCCAGTCGGCCGACGTGCGAGCCGCGGCGGCGAGTGCCGCCGCGCGCCATGCTTGCGAGACGTCGGCCGGCGCCAACGCGCGAATCGTCGACGATGAGCGCAGCCACGCCAGAGGGGCACAACGCTCCTCGGTGGCCGTGCGCAGGAGCTGACCCCACGCCGGGGCCTCGAGCGTCGGTCGCATCGGCAGCCCCATCGCGAGGCGTACCACACACTCGGTGGCGAGGGCCGGCGCGAACGCCGCCTCGACGTCGCGTGACCTTCCGCCCGCCCGCGCACGCACCGACGGCAGGTCCGCGACCGACATCGTGCTCATCCCTTCCTCGCGTCTCCGCGTGCCCATCGAAGGAGCCGGCCACCGACGCCCACATGGTGGCCGTTGGACTCCTCGGGCGTGTGGTAGTAGTAGTAGTAATAACTGTACCCGCCGCCGTACCCACTGTCGCGCACATCGACATCGTTCATCACCGCGCCGATCAGCCGGCCCTGGACGGTCGTCAACTGGCCGAGCGCCCTGCGTACAGCCGCGCGCGACGTCTTGCCCGTCCGCACGACGACGACCGTGCCGTCGGCGACCGTCGAGAGCACGGCCGCGTCGGTGACCGCGAGCAGCGGCGGCGAGTCGAGCAGGACGATGTCGAAGCGCTCCCCGACCTCCTGGAGCAGCGTCTTCATGGCCGCCGAGCCGAGCAGCTCCGAGGGATTCGGCGGGAACGCGCCGCTCGGCAGCACGTACAGGTTCTCGAACTCCGACGACCGGATCGCCTCATCGAGCGACGCGCGCCCGATGAGCAGGTCGGTGAGCCCGGGCGAGCGCGACGTGCCCATCACCTTGTCGAGCACGGCGCGGCGCAGGTCGGCGTCGATGATGAGCGTCCGTTGTCCCTGCTGGGCGAGCGTGATCGCGAGGTTGGCGACCGTCGTCGACTTGCCGTCCGCCGGTCCGGGGCTCGTGAACACGACCGTCCGCAGGTTCGCGCTCGGACTCGCGAACGCGAGATTGGTCCGCAGCGATCGGTACGCTTCCGCGACTGGAGATCGCGGATCGAGGTGCGTGACCAGTCGCGCGTTGGTCGAGACCGCGCCGCGGCGCGAGGCTGCGTCGCGGATGCGGGGAATCGTGCCGAGCACCGGCAGCCCCATCCCGGCGCGAATCTCCTCGGGAGAGCGCACGGAGTCATCGAGATTCTCGAGCAGCACGGCGGCGCCGAGTCCGAGCAGCAGGCCGCAGATCACGGCCGTGATGAAGATGCGCTTCCGCGCGGGCGCCACCGGTGCCGTCGGCTGCTGGGCGACGTCGATCACGCTCACGTAGCCGCCCTCGCCGTTCTCGGTGATGCGGGCGGTCTGCAGCTCCGAGGCGAGCTGCTGGTAGACGTTCTGGATCACGCTGAGGTTCGCGAGCAGCGTCTGCTCCCGCTGCTCGAGTGGCGGGTACAGCGCGAGCTCCTGGCGCAAACCGGCGATCTTGTCGTTGAGCGACGCAATCCGGGAGTGGAGACCCTGCAGATAGTAGCCGCTCGCATCTCGAAGTTCCTGCTTGGTCCTCGCGATCAGGTTGTCGACGGCCCGCACGTCGCGATGCTCATCGTTGTAGCGGCCGGTCGACATCAACTGCTCGCGCTCCTTCGTCAGCTCGAACCAGCGATCGTACAGAGTCGACATGTTCGGATTGCGCTCCACGGCCTGCGTCGCCGCCAGCTTTCGCAGATCTTCCGTCGATGTGTCCGCGGCCGCGAGCCCGCCGAGCAGCGATTGGTACAGCCCGCGCTCGACCAGCGCGGCGTCCCGTTCCGTCTCGAAACTCCGGATGCTCGAGGCCAGCGCGGACTGCTCGGCCTGCACGTTCGAGATGCGGGCGTTTTCCTTGAAGAGCTTCAGCGCCTCCTGCGCCGAGCTCAGACGGACCTGCTGGCTGTCCAGCGCCTGCGCGATGAAGGCCGTTCGCGCCGCCGACTCCTCGCGGCGGTTCTCGCTCGAGTACGTCTCGTACGTCGCCGCGACGACATCCGCCGCCCGCTTCGACAGCGCCGGATCGTTCGACGTGAACGAGATCTCCATCACGTTCGTCTGGGGAATCGGCCGGGTCGTGATCGCCTGCCGGACATGCGATCCCGCGCTCCACCGCGGAATCACCCGAAGCAGCACCTCTCGCGTCCCGACCGCCGATCGGTCGGGCACCGTGAGGCGGAGCATCGGCGTCTCGATCGAGTCGCCGTAGACCGCCGAGCCGACCTCGCGTCCGTTCTCGTACAGCACGTAGCGCGTGTCGCCGAGCCGCAGCTGGTAATCCGCATAGCTCTCCGGCGGATGCCGCACGATGACCGGCGAGCGGCCGAAGAGCGTCGTGCGCTGGAGGTCGGCCGGCTCCGCGATCTGCAACCGGAGCCCCAGTGCGTCGGTGACCCGTTCGGCGATCTCCTGGCTGGTGATCACTCGCTGCTCCGTCTGCATCGGGTCGATGCGATAGTCGACGCGGGCGGCGGGACTCTGGATGCCGGCCATCATCGCCGGGGCTTCCTCGATCCGGACCGTCGCCGTCGCGCGGTACATCCGCTGCTGGAGACTGGTACGCCACATCGTGATGCCCACGACGAGCGCGAATACGATCGCGACCGCCCACCACCGGCGGCGCACGGCGACCAGGAACTCGCGGATCGGGGCCGAGCGCTCGGGCGACTCGTCCGGGAGCGCACGCAGGATCGGATCGCGTATCACGTGTACCCTGCCTATCGGGAGCTGAGCAGGACGTTGGCGAGACTCAGCACGACCCCCGTCAGGCTCAGCAAGAAGGTGAGATTCTCTCTCGTGAGTCCGCCCTTGCGCGGCACCACCAGAACGTCGTTCGAGTAGAGGATCACGTTGCCCGTCGCACTGCCGGCGAGCGCGCCCTCGAGATCCACTGGAAACGGCCGGCCCTCACGCAGCACCCGTGCCTCGGATGGATCAGCGCGCTCCGTGAGTCCGCCCGCGAGCGTGAGCAGCTGGAGGAGACTGGTGCCCGGCTCCACCCGCTGTTGTCCGGGCAGGCGGACTTCGCCCAGCACCGAGAGACGGACCACTGGCTGCAGCGCGATGTCGGGGTCGACGATGCCGCGTTCGCGCATCTGGTCGACCAGGCGGCGCTTCACCTCGTCCGGCGTCAGGCCGGCGACGGGCACGACGGCGAGGCCGGCGATCTGCACGTCACCTTGTGCGTCGATCAGATATTCTCCGCTGAGCTCCGGGTCGCGGAAGACGGTCAGCAGGAGCAAGTCCCCGGGGCGCAGCGCCCCGACCATGCGGGTGGAAGTGTCCGCCGTCGGGAGCACCTGGGCGCCGGCATCGAGTCGCGGCGCCATCGCGAGCAGGCTCGCGACGATGGCGGCAACGAGCGCGCCGCGGCCGCGTGCCCGGGTCACGGGCATGCGCGGGACGGGCGTGCGCTCACGGGTAGCGGAAGCGATAGGTCGCGACAAGGTTGGCTCGCAGGTAGAGCGTTGAGGTGGCGGGCTGATTGTTGGCGTTGTCCATGCGCGCGGCCTCGACCGCGACCGTCATGGGAAGCGTGGTGCCGAGCAGATCCATGCGTGCTTCCGCGGTCCACGCGCCCTGCACCGCGGGCCGCGCCGCGGTCTGCGTCGGGTACGGCTCGCCGGCATGACCGACCATGCTCACCGACGGCCGGTCGTCGATGCGCTGCGCACCGCGCCGCCACCGGCCGAGCTCCACGCCGAGTCGCATCCAACCTCGCGGCCACAGTGCCATCTGGATGGTCCCCCGATCCGCATCCGGTCCGAGCTCGGAGCCGAGCGGTCGATCGTACCACTGGTACACACTGCTGTACGCCTCGCGCAGGTACGTATAGCCTCCGATCCGCGTGTAGGTCGCGCTCACCGTCGTCGGCCAAACCCCGGGCAGCGCCGTCGCGGCCTCGAACCGCCATCCCAACTGGTCCGGGACGGCGGTGCGGTCCTGCGAATCGATCTGCACATCATCCACGTGAAGCTCCGCGTCCAGCGTCACTCCGCCAAGCAGCAGGCGCATCGCGCCGAAGAGCACGAGATTGTTGTCGTTCCCCTCCAATGCCCGCGCCGTGTCGTGCTCCGTCAGCACGTACGGCATGAGCGGATTCGCGTAGGCGAGATCCGGCGCCGGCCCGCGTCGGCTGAGCAGGACGGTCTCGCCCAGCGTGACCTCGAACCGGCGCGCCGCACGCCAGGTCAGGGCGTGTCCCGCCAGGTAGCGATACACACGCAACGGCTCGGCAAGCGCGAGACTGTCGCGCTCTGGATCGAGGTCCACCACATCCAGTGATCCGAACAGCGCGCGCGCCTCGATCGACTTCCAGCGCACGCTCGCCGCGATCCGATCCATCGGCGGACCATGCGACGACAGCACGAGCGACTCCCGGCCACGTCCGAGCCAGGCTTCCTCCGACCGGCCGAACGACAGCAGGAACGGACCGGCCATTCCCGCGACGTACGCTTCGCTCACATCCACCACGCCGCTCGTCCGCCGGAATCCCATCCCGCGAACGCGGGGATCGTTGCGCCGGTGCGTCTTTGCGTATGCCTCGGCGACGACGACCGCGGAGCGACCCGCGCTCCACGTGACGCGGCCGCGAGCCGTACCCAGGATCGCCGGCGTGCCCTCCTCCGGGTCGCGCACTTCCGACCAGAGCGGTCTGAACTCCCCTTCCTGAATCGCTGTCGCGCCGATCGTCGCGGCCGCACCGAAGTGCAGTCCCGTCGGCGGCGCGGAATCCGCCGGTTCCACCACCGCGAATCGCGCCCGCAACACGTCCAGCAGCGGACCCTCGCAGCGCGCCTCGGATTGCGCGGTATCCAGCGCGGCGCGAATCCAGAGCACGGAATACGGCCGATGAGGCGAGATCCGTGCCACCCGACAGCCGCTTTTTTGGAGTGCGTCGAGCTGCAGGTAGGCCGGATCATCCAGCGGCAGACTGAGCAGTGGGTGCTGGGCCTGCGCCCCGCCGGCGACGACGCTCCAGACCAGGAGCGCGGCCGCGAGGCATCGCCTCGTCCCGCGCATCAGCCGACGGTGCCGCTGCGCTTCGTGGACTCGAGGACCCCCGCGCGGTCGCGCAGCGTGCCGAGCAACGATGTCTGCGGCGAGAACTCCGGGACGAGCTCCTGCATGCGGCGGAGAATCGTCCGCTCGTCCCGCCCGCGAATGGCGGATGCGAGGGCGTCGAGCTCGTTCGGTCCGATCGCCGGCGACTCCGTCCGCACGATGCGGATCTTCTCGTACTCGGTCGCGATCGTCTCCTCGGCATCGGCGGTGAGCTGCTCGTGCAGCTTCTCGCCGTTCCGCAGGCCCGTGAACACGATCGGGATGTCGACGTCGGGCTCGAGGCCGGAGAGCCGGATCAGATTGCGCGCGAGATCGACGATCTTCACCGGCTCGCCCATCTCGAGCATGACCACGCGATCGCGCGCCTCCTCGAGGACGGAGGCCTGGAGCACGAGTCCCACGGCCTCGGGAATCGTCATGAAGTAGCGCGAGGTCTCGGGGTGCGTGACCGTGACGGGACCGCCATCCGCGATCTGTTGCGAGAACAGCGGGACGACCGAGCCGTTGCTGCCGAGCACGTTGCCGAATCGAACGGCGACGAAGTGCGTCCGCGAGCTGCCGTTCAACGACAGCACGAGGCGCTCGGCCAGGCGCTTGGTCGCGCCCATTACGTTGGACGGGGAGACCGCCTTGTCGGTGGAGATCAGGACGAACTTGGCGCCGTACTCGCGGGCGAGCTTGGCGACGTTGAGCGTGCCGAAGACGTTGTTGCGAACGGCTTGCGCGAGGTGACCTTCCATCAGCGGTACGTGCTTGTACGCGGCCGCGTGATACACGATCTCGGGACGGACGTCGCGGAAGCAGCACGTGACGTCGTCGACATCCTGGATGTCGCAGATCATCGCGCGCACCTCGAGGTCGGCGTGCCGTCGGCGAAGCTCCTGCTCGACGAAGAACAGCGCGCTTTCGCTGCGCTCGATCAGCACCAGGGACGCCGGCCCGTAGTCCGCCACCTGCCGCGCCAGCTCCGACCCGATCGAGCCGCCCGCGCCGGTGATGACGACCCGACGCCCGGCGATGTCGCGCCGGATCCGGCTCGTGTCGAGGTTCACCGGCTCGCGCCCGAGCAGATCCTCCACCCGCACCGGACGAAGCTGGCTCACGTGCGAGCGGCCTTCGGAGAGCGCGGCGATCGACGGTACGATCTTGAACGGCAGTCCGGACTGGAGACACCGGTTCACCAGCCCCTGCATGGCGGTCCGCGTCGCCGAGGGGATGGCGATGATCAGCTCATCGGCGATGTGCGTCTCGAGAATCCGCGCCAGCCTCGACGTCGTGCCGAGCACTTCGACGCCATGGATGTGAAAGCCCTGCTTGCGCTCATCGTCGTCGACGAAGCCGACCGGGAGATAGCCGAGGCGCGGATTGTTGTGCATTTCGCGCAGGAGCATCTCGCCGGCGTCGCCGGCGCCGATGATGATCACGCGGCGCAGGCGCGGGCCGCGAACGGCGGGGGCGCTCTGCCGCCGGTTCTCCTGGAGCGCGCGCATCGAGAAGCGCACGCCGCCGAGAAGGGCGATCGTCAGCACCGGGTCCAGGATGTAGACCGACCGGGGGATGTCGTGCGCCTGCCCGAGCAGCACCATCATCCCGGCGAAGGCCAGCGAGCTGACGGCCACGGCCTTCAGCAGCGCGACGAGGTCGCGCATCCCCACGTAGCGCCACCATCCGCGATATGTACGGTAGTAGGCGAAGGCGAGCAGCCGGAAGAGAATGACCCACGGCAGCGTGTGGACCAGCACTTCGAGATACGTGCTCGTGATGTCTCCGTCGAACCGGAGCACGTACGAGAGCAGGTAGCTCGTGCACACGAGCACGAGGTGCAGAGCCACCAGCAGGATCGTTCTGTAGCGGAAGAGCAGGGTGATCAATGACTTGGGCGTGGAGGTCCGGAAGGATCTCACCTGTGCCGGCCGGGTTTGCAAAATCCGGACCCGGGTCGGACCTCAGCCCTGCGGCGTGGAAGTGGCCCTGAAGTGGCCCTGGAGATGAGGGCTCGGCGCCCGCAGAACGCGCGGACGGTCGAGATGAGCGCTCAGCGCCCGTAGAACCCGCGGACAGCCGCGATCACCTCGTCCTGCTGCGCCGTCGTCAGCTCGGGAAAGACGGGCAGCGAGAGCACCTCCGCCGCCGCCCGCTCCGCCGCCGGAAAGTCGCCCTCGGAATGGCCCAGGTACGCGAAGCACGGCTGCTGGTGCAGGCACAGCGGATAGTAGACTGCGGACCCGATCCCCTGCTCCCGGAGTGCCTGCTGCAGGGCATCGCGCCGCGGTACCCGCAGCGTGTACTGATTGTAGATGCATTCGTTGGCCGGATCGATCACCGGTGTCCGCACCTCGGGCACGTCCGCGAAGGCCGCGTCGTAGTAGCGCGCGTGCTCGCGTCGCGCGGCACTCCAGGCGCTCAGATGCGGCAGCTTGGCGCGCAGCACGACCGCCTGCAGCGCGTCGAGCCGGCTGTTGTAGCCGACCTCCTCGTGATGGTACTGGCGCATGCCGCCGTGCACGCGCAGGCGGCGCAGGCGCTCGGCCAGCGCGCCGTCCTGCGTCAACACCATTCCCCCGTCGCCGTACCCGCCCAGGTTCTTCGACGGAAAGAAGCTGAGCGTTCCCATCGTCGCCCGCTCGCCGGCGACGGTCCACGAGCCCTCGATCTTCCGCCGGGCGCCGATCGACTGCGCCGC
>CAYLPM010000152.1:0-4172 GCA_964385525.1 uncultured Gemmatimonadaceae bacterium | reverse complement strand
CTGGCCGAGCGCGAGTATCGCGCGGCGATCGCGTCCCATGCGGATCGTGCCGCGCCCTACCATGCGCTGGGCGCGATGTACCAGCGCGAGGGCCGGTTTGCGGACGCCTTCGCGATCTACGCCAGCCTGCGCGCGGCCCTGCCTGCCGAGACCAGCGTGCTGTATCAGATCGGGCGCACGGCATCGATTTCGGGCGACGAGCTCGAGGCCGGCACGCGCGCCCTCACTCGCTACCTCGAGATCCCCACCGTGGAGGGCACGCCGCTACCGGCGTCCGCGCACTATCGACTCGCGCTCATTCACGAGCGCCGCGGACTGTATGTCGAGGCGACGCGCGAGCTCGAGCGCGCGGTGCGACTGGAACCGGACCGCGATGATGTGCGAGAGGCGCTCGAGCGGCTGCGGCGGCGGCCGTCGTCGACGAGCGCGGCGATTTCCCCCTTGTGCTCCGGCCCCGCGACTGCCCATACTGCGGAAGTCCCGGCCGCGCAGATCCGCTGGAGCGCCCCCGTGACCCCGTCCACGTGCTTGCCGAATCGGCCGCAGCTGGACCCACCCCCTTTCGTAGGAGGACCCATGCACGACGCGCCGGGAGTACTCCGGGCAGCCGAGGCGATGTCGCTCGGGCGCCGAGTGGGAGGGGATGAGACGGCGGTGGTGCTGCCATTCCTCGTGCGCCTGAAGCGCGTTCCACTCGCCACGTGGATGCGCGCCTCGCTGCCGCTCGCCGATGGACCGGACGACGATGATTTCGACTCGCCCCTCTCGGCCGCGGCGCGTGCGCGCCTCCGGGCGATCGTCGAGCACATGCCCTCCGGCGTGAACTTCGCCCGGTCGCGGGTGCACGACTACGTCGCGGTCGCCGAGGGATTCGCGCCGCCGGTGGTCGTGATGCGCATGAAGCGGGTCGCGCTGACGGCGGCGCTCGCGCTCCTCGCGCGCCCGCACCTCTCGGCGGCCGAGTTCGATCGGCTCTATGGTCCGTTCGCGACCCTCATCCCGCCCAGCGAGCTCGGGCTCAGTCCAGGGTGAGCATGGCCGCCCGGCGGCGATGACCATCGCCGCCGCGGCCAGGACGGCCACGATCCAGCGCTCGTGAGCGACTCACGGGAGACCAACGGCGAGACGGAACGCCGCGCGCGTGCTCGCCGTTGGCGCTACGGTCACCCGCAGGTGGTGCTGCGCTATGCCGAGCGCCGGTGGGGACGCGTCCTCGGCTGGTTCGACAAGTTCGACATCGACGAAGGCGCCGTGCTGCTCGCGTTCGGCGCGCTCATCGGCGTCGCGGCGGGACTCTCGGTCGTCGCGTTCTATGGTCTCGTCGAGCTCGCGCACCGCTTCTTCATCGTGTGGCTCGGTGAGCGCGTCGGCGCGACGACGCACACGTACTATCGTCCGATCCTCACCGCCCTCGGACTGTGGGCGGCATGGGCGATCGTCCGCCGATTCCAGATCCCCGACGGCCAGAACATCGCTGACGTGCAACTCGCCGTGGCGAAGCGGAACGGCACGCTGCACGCGCGACCCGTCGGGGTGCGAACGCTCGCCGCCGCGGTGACGATCGGCTCCGGTGGTTCCGCCGGCAGCGAGGGACCGGTAGCCGTCCTCGGCTCCGCGGTCGGCTCGGCCATCGGACGCATTCTGCGGTTCCATCCACGCCGCGTGAAGATCCTCGTCGGATGCGGCGCCGCGGCCGGCATCTCGGGAGCGTTCAACGCGCCATTCGCCGGCGCCTTCTTCGCGCTCGAGCAGGTGCTCGGCTCGTTCTCCGTCGGCGCCTTCAGCCCCGTCGTCATCGCCAGCGTCGCGGGGGCGCTCACGATCCGGCCGTTCCTCGGCAACAATCCCGCGATCCAGATCCCGAGCTTCGGCGATCACGATGCCTGGATCATCGCGCTGCTCTACCCGGCTCTCGGCATCGCATGCGGGCTCGTGTCGATCCTCTTCGTCCGCTCGTACTTCACCATGGGGACGCTCGTCGCGCGCCTGCCCGGCCCGGCGGCGCTGCGCCCGATCGCCGGCGGCCTGCTCGTCGGCACGATCGTGCTGCTCACCGGAGGCGTCCTGGTCGGCGAGGGGCACCTCGCGCTGCCCTCGGTGCTGTTCGGTGGCCTCGCGTGGTACCTGCTCCTGGCGATCGCGCTGCTCAAGGTGCTCGTCACGGTCCTGACGCTGCAGGCGGGTGGCTCGGGAGGCGTCTTCACGCCTACGCTGTTCATCGGTGCGGCGCTCGGCGGCGGACTGGGGCTGCTCGCGGTGGAGCTCTTCCCCGGACAGGACATCCATGCCTCGACGTGGGCACTCGTCGGCATGGCGGGGCTCGTCGCCGGGGCGACGCGCGCGCCGATCACGGCGCTGTTCATGGTCTTCGAGCTGACCAACGACTACACGATCGTGCTGCCGTTGATGATCGTGACGGTGATCGCGTACGCGATCGCGCGCCGGTACTCGGAGTACGGCCTCTACGATGGCTGGTTGATCAAGCGCGGCATGCGGCTCGCGCACGGGGCCGACCGGGCGATCATGGACCGCATTCTGGCGCTCGAGGCACTCGACGACCAGGCGCCCACGGTGCGTGCCGACGCGGCGCTCGAGGACATCATCGCCGTCACCGCCCACACGCGCCACACGACGGTGCCGGTGCTGGATGATGAGGGCGCGCTGGTCGGCGTGATCACCTACAGCGATCTCCGCGAAGCGCTGCTGGATCGCGGCGACCTCGCACCACTCCTGATGGCGACCGATCTCGCCGCGCCCACGGAGGTCGTGCTCCCTCGCGACTCGCTGCGCGATGCTCTGCGCAAGATGAACGCTCGCGCGATCGACGCCGTCCCGGTCGTCGAGAGCGAGTCGGGGCTGAAGTATCGTGGGCTCCTCACGCGCGGTGACGTGCTCGCGGCCTACGAGCGCGTCCTGATGCACGAAGTCTGAGCCCGCGTCACGCCACCCGCGCCCGCTGCTTCCCGCGCCGCCGGTGCGTGCCCCCGCCGCCCCCACCCCCGCCCCGCGCGATCGTCGGCCGCCGCTGCCCCCCGTCGCCGGCTCGCGCTATCGAGATCATCGCCACACCCGCGATGATCACGCCGGCCGCGATCATCGTCCGCATCGAGAGCTCCTCTCCCGCCAGCGCCCAGCCGAGCATGACCGCGACGACCGGATTCACGTACGCATAGGTCGACACTTTGGCCGGCGTCGAGACCTTGAGCAGCCAGATATAGGCGGTGAAGCCGATCAATGAGCCGAAGAGGATGAGATAGAGCAGCGCCAGCCAGGACTTCGGGGACGCCGCCGCGAGATCGAGGCGCCCGAGCTCGCCCGTCGCGAGCCCCGCGAGCACCAGCAATGCGCCGCCGGCCAACATCTCCATTCCCGTCGTCAGCAGCGGGGAGGGCGGCAGCTTCGCACCGCGCGAGTAGATCGATCCTGCCGCCCATGAGATCGACGCTACCACGAGCACCACTGCGCCGACGGCATCGGCGCCGACACCTCCGGCGAACTCGCCCGGTCCGACCAGGAGTCCGATACCCATGAGACCAAGCGCGAGCCCCGCGAACACCCCCGCGGTCGGCCGGATGCCGCCGCGGGCCCATTCCATCGTCACCATCCAGACCGGCAGGGTCGCAACGAGCAGCGCCGCGAGCCCGGAGGCGACGCGCTGCTCCGCCCAGACGACGCCGCCATTGCCGCCGAGCAGGAGCAGCGCGCCGATGATCGCCGTCGCCTTCCAGTGGACCCGCTCGGGTTTCGCCGCGCCGCGCCCGCGCGACCAGGCGTACAGCATCACCCCCGAGATCAGGAATCGCGTCCCCGCCATCAGGAAGGGCGGCAGCGTCTCGATTGCGAAGCGGATCGCGAGGTACGTGGAGCCCCAGATTACGTAGATTGCGGCGAACGCGAGCAGCACCTTCGTGCGCGTCGGCGTTGCGTCGTCCGGGCGTGACGGCGCCGGGACCACGGGTCCGCTGCCCGTACTCTCCCCGTCCGGTCCCGAGTGCCTGGTCCCCCCACTCATTCCGCCACCTCCGCATCCCGTGCCAGCGGGAGCCGTGTATCGTCCTTGAGAGTGCCCAACACGATCGTCGTGCGCGTCGAACGCACGCTGGGGATTTGCCCTACCCGCTCGCGCAGCAGGGCGCCGAGCGCTTCCGTGTCGGCCGTCCGCACCTTGGCCA
>CAYLPM010000151.1:0-1941 GCA_964385525.1 uncultured Gemmatimonadaceae bacterium | reverse complement strand
CGCACGATTGCGAGGGCGCGGGGCGTGTCGCGCAGCAGCGGCGCGAGAATCCGCCATCCCACCATCGGATGCGTCATGATGTGCGCGTATTCCTCGTCGGTCAGCGGGCCGACCTTGTTCAGCACCGACTCGCGGACGCCGATCTTTCCGATGTCGTGCACGTGTCCGCCGAGCTCGACCTGCCGGATCAACTCCGAGTCGAGCCCCAGCGTGCGGGCGATCACCGACGCGTACTGGCTCACGCGCACCGAGTGTCCGCGGGTGTACGGATCCTTCACCTCGAGCGCCTCGGCGAGCGACTGAATGCTCGTGAGGAAGAGCTCCTCCAGCCGACGAGCCTGAACCGCCACGCGCTCCTCGAGCCGCTCCTGATACGCGCGGTTCTCGAGGATCAGCCGGCGTTTCTCCAGCGCCTGCCGGACGCGCGCGCGCACCTCGTCGAGGTGGAACGGCTTCGTCAGGTAATCCATCGCGCCGATCCCGAGGCAACCGACGGCGGTCTCGACATCCGCGATCGCGGTGATGAGGACGACGGCGACGTCAGGGTGCCGCGATCTGACCTCGCGCAGTAGCTGAACGCCGTCCATCTGCGGCATGCGCAGATCCGTCAGGACGAGCGGCACCGTCTCACGTTGGAGCTGCGCGAGGGCCGCCACGCCATTCTCGGCTTCGGTGCACGCGAAGCCATCGCCTTCCATCAGCCGGACGAGCACCTGTCGCAACCGCGGCTCGTCGTCGACGATCAGACAGCGCGGACGTTCGGGGACGATCGGGAGATCCATGGGGACGGGGCGGTGTGGCTGGACGGGTCGGGGCGGAAGCGCATCGTCGTCGTTCATTCTCGCCCCTCGCCCGCCATCGGGTTATCTTCCGCGCGCGACCTTCACGAGCAGAGGCATGACCCGGGTCTTCGATGACGATCTGAGCGCCGGCTTCGGCACTCGAGCGATCCATGCGGGGCAGCGCCCCGAACCGCTTGCGGGCGCGATCATGACGCCCGTCTACCTCACATCCACGTACGTCCAGGAAGGACTCGGACGAAACAAGGGATACGAATACGCGCGCGGCAAGAACCCCACGCGCGAGGCCCTCGAGCGCAACGTCGCGGCTCTGGAGGGGGGCCGCCATGGCTTCGCCTTCGCCAGCGGCACCGCATGCATCGACTCCATCGCCAAGATGTTCCGTGCCGGCGATCACATCGTCTGCGGCGAGAACGTCTACGGCGGGACCTTCCGGCTCTTCGACCGGATCCTGCAGCACTTCGGGCTGCGCTTCACCTACGTGGATACGCGCGACCCGCAGCGGATCGCGGACGCCGTGATCCCCGAGACCCGCATGATCCTGGTCGAGACGCCGACCAACCCACTCATGCGGCTCACCGATCTCGGCGCGGTCAGCGAGATCGCGAAGCGCGCAGGCGCGCTGCTGGTCGTCGACAACACCTTCGCAACACCGTGGTTTCAGCGCCCCTTCGACCACGGCGCGGACATCGTCTATCACTCCACGACCAAGTACCTCAACGGCCACAGTGACATGATCGGCGGCATCGCCGTCGTGCTCGACGACGGCCTCGCCGAACGCCTGCAATTCATCCAGAACGCGGGCGGCGCGATTCCGGGGCCCTTCGACTCGTGGCTCGCGCTGCGCGGGACCAAGACGCTGCACCTCCGCATGCCGCGCCACGACGAGAACGGCCGCCGCGTGGCCGCGTTCCTCGCCGAGCGCCTGGGCGAGGACTGCGTCATCTACCCGGGGCTGCCGTCGCACCCGCAGCACGACCTGGCGAAGCGGCAGATGCGCGGCTTCGGCGGGATGATCTCGGTCGAGATGCGGACGAAGGATCGGGCGGGCAAGGTGCTGGAGCGCGTGCGCGTGTTCTCGCTGGCGGAGTCACTGGGGGGAGTCGAGAGCCTGATCAGTCACCCGGCCTCGATGACCCAC
>CAYLPM010000150.1:0-6043 GCA_964385525.1 uncultured Gemmatimonadaceae bacterium | reverse complement strand
GCGATCGTGTCCGGCGAGAGTCCCGCCCCCTCGTTGCCGACCACCAGTGCGAGGCGGTCGGGCGCCGAAGCGGGATCGAGTGGCACGCCATCCCCATCGGCCGCCCAGAGCACGACCGAACCTCGGGCGAGGAACGCGTCGGCCGCTTCCCAGGTACAATGCAGGGCGATGTGCTGGAAGTGCGCACCCATCGCGCTACGGACGACTTTGGCGTTCCAGAGGTCAACCGTGCCGGGGAGCGCCAGGGTAGCGGCCGCCCCCAGCGCGGCGGCGGTACGGAGGATCGTCCCGACATTGCCGGGGTCCTGGACGGCGTCGAGGACGAGAATCCGGGTACGGGCGGCGAGCGTCAGCCGCCCGAGATCGTGTCGCGGGATCTCGGCGATGGCGAGGACGCCCTGCGGCGACTCGGTGTCGGCCGCGCTGTCGAAGTCGGGGTGCGAGACCTCCTGGACGGGAGCACGCGCGGACAGCGATTCACGCAGCGCCGCCCCGCGGGCGGAGTCGCCGAGTTGCGAGGTGAGGAGCGCCCCGCGGACCCGGATCGGCGACCGGAGCAGCTCCTCGACGGTCCGGATGCCCTCGGCGACGAAGAGCCCTTGGCGCTCGCGCGCCTTACGGCGCTGGAGGTCTCTGGCTAACGTCAGCACGTTCACGAAGTTAGAAGTATGGGTCGTGGAATGGGTCTTGCCCGTTTGGGCACGCTGGTCACTTCCGCAGGAGTACGAATGCGACGCACGCTGACAGGACTCTCAATGGCGCTGCTGATCGGCGCCTGCAGCATCTCGACACAGCAGGAAGTCGAGATGGGGGCAGATTACGCACAGCAGATCAACGCCCAGCTCCCGATCGTGGACGATCCGGAGCTCAACCGCTACATCAACGTGCTCGGCGACTCGATCGCCCGGCTCGCCGATGATCGGAATCTGGAGTGGAACTTCTACATCGTGAACGCCCCGGAGGTCAACGCGTTCGCGGTGCCCGGCGGCTACGTCTACGTGAATCGCGGCCTGGTCGCCCGCACGCAGAACCTCTCGCAGCTCGCCGGCGTGCTCGGCCACGAGATCGCCCACGTGACCGAGCGGCACTCGGCGGAGCAGATGGAAAAGGCTCAGAAGGCCAACGTCGGCGTGACTCTCGCCTGCATCCTGACGAGCATCTGTCAGAGCGAGGCTGCCGCGGCAGCGATCCAGGTCGGCGGCGCCGCCGTGTTCGCCTCCTTCAGCCGGAACGATGAATCGGAGGCAGACCAGGAGGCCATTCGCAACGTGATCCGCGCCGGCATCCATCCCGACGGGATTCCCGAAATGTTCGAGATCCTGATCGCGGAGCGCGAGCGCTCGCCTGCCGGCGTCGAGGGCTGGTTCTCGACGCACCCGCTGGAGGAGGATCGCGTGCAGGAGACGCGCGCGTCGATCGCCGCGCTCGAGCCGATCCTGCTCGAGGGCCTGGTGCGGGACACGCAGGGATTCCAGCAGTTCAAGCGCAGGCTCGCGTCCCTGCCGGCCCCGCCAGGAGATCGGTAGGTGCAAGACGTCGGCGGAGCGCGTCCGATCGAGTCCGGCCCGCGCGCTCCGCGCGACTCACTACCTCACTGCACGCCATGCCTCCCCCGATCGCTCTGACCATCGCCGGTTCCGATTCCGGCGGCGGCGCCGGGATTCAGGCCGACCTCAAGACGTTTCAGCGATTCGGCGTCTTCGGCACGTCGGTGATCACCGCGATCACCGCGCAGAACACGCGTGGCGTGGCGAACTGGGCGGCGGCGCCGACGGAGCTCATCCGGGCCCAGATCGACGCCGTGGCAACCGATCTGCGCCCCGCGGCGATCAAGAGCGGAATGCTCGCGGATCCCCCCGTCGTGCGCACCGTGGCGGAGGGCATCAGGGCGCACGCACTGCGACCCTACGTGCTCGATCCCGTCATGGTCGCGACCTCGGGCGAGGCGCTGCTCGAGCGCGAGGCGGTCACCGCGATCCGCGATGTGCTCCTGCCGCTGGCCGATCTCGTGACGCCGAATCTCGACGAGGCGGCGATCCTCGTGGGTGAACAGGTGTGCGACGTCGAAGGGATGCGGCAGGCGGCGCGGGCGATCGTCGAACGCTTCGGCGTCCGCGCGGCGCTGGTGAAGGGCGGCCATCTCGAGGGCGCGGAGGTGAGCGATGTGCTCTATGATGGCGAGATGCACACCTTCACCCACCCGCGACTGGATACGACCAGCACGCACGGAACCGGCTGCACGCTCTCCGCCGCGATCGCGGCCCATCTCGCGCTCGGCCGCTCGCTTCGTCAGGCCGTGACCATTTCGCTCGACTGGGTGCACGAGGCGATTCGCACGGCGCCAGGGCTGGGGAGCGGTCACGGTCCGCTCAATCACATGGCGTGAGGCTCGAAGCACCCGTCCGACGATCACGCTTCGGCGGCCCCGACGACCCCTCGCACGAGCGCCTCGAACCTCGTCGCCACGCTGGCCGTCGTCTCCAGCACCTCCGCGTGCGAGAGTGGCCTCGGGGAGATGCCGCAGGCGTGGTTCGTCACGCAGCTGATGCCGAGCACGCGCATTCCGAGGGTGCGCGCGGCGATCACCTCGGGGACGGTGGACATCCCGACGACGTCGGCGCCCAGGCGCTCCAGCATCCGCACTTCGGCCACGGTCTCGTAGGTGGGCCCGAGCAGGCCGGCGTAGACGCCCTCGGCGAGGGGAATCTGCTCTTCGCGCGCGACGCGTCGAGCAAGGGCACGCAGCCCGGCATCGTACGGCGCGGACATGTCCGGGAAGCGTTCCTCGCCGGACTCGGTCGGGCCGATGAGCGGATTGCGCCACATGGCGTTGATGTGGTCGTCGATCAGCATCAGATCGCCCGGATGCAGATCGCGGCGAATGGCGCCGGCCGCATTGGAGACGATCAGCGTGCGGGCGCCGAGCGCCTGCAAGACGCGCACGGGGAAGGCGGCGAGGCGTGCGTCATGCCCTTCGTACATGTGGAAGCGCCCGGCGAGCGCGATGACCCGCCGGCCTTCGAGCGCTCCGAGGATCATCTCTCCCGCGTGTCCGACGACGCTCGGCGCGGGAAAGCCCGGTATCTCGCGAAAGGGAATGCGCGCGGTCGCGTCGATCGCCCACGCGAGCCCTCCGAGGCCCGAGCCGAGCACGATCGCGATCTCGGGCGCCGGCGTGCTCCCGGATAGCGCGTGGACGGCGTCGGCGCTGCGACGCGCTTCGGCGAGGCCGAACGCGCTCGGACGTACCTCGGGGACCGCGATGTCGGTCACGCGGAGCCCCCTTGCGCCCCGGGTCGGAGCGAGGAGGCGGTCGGCACCGCCGCGGCGTCGCGCGTCGCGCGCAGTGACCGGATGTCGCGTTCCGCCTCCACTGCGAGACGCTCCCGCTCGGCGTGCGGCAGAAAGGCGCTCCGGAATCCGTTGAGCGCGATGCGCGAGAGCTCGTCGAAATCGAAGTCGAGGTGCTCGGCGGCGAGCAGATACTCGTCCGTGAGCGTCACGCCGCTCATCAGCCGGTTGTCGGTGTTGAGAACCACGTTGAGCCCGCGGTCGAAGTACGCG
Organism: uncultured Gemmatimonadaceae bacterium; assembly: GCA_964385525.1. GTDB lineage: Bacteria > Gemmatimonadota > Gemmatimonadetes > Gemmatimonadales > Gemmatimonadaceae > DATKCV01. Next base: position 2,479 of record CAYLPM010000150.1, on the reverse strand, counting down.
CGCAGGGGGTGGCGCTCGTAGGCGCTCGTGACACGCGTCTGCACGTTGCTGGTGAGGCAGATCTCGAGCGGAATGCGGCGGTCGTTCACGAACTCGGTGAGCGACGCATCCTCGATGAGTCGGGTCGCGTGTCCGAGGCGGTGGGCGCCGCACACGTGCAATGCCTGGCGCACCGAATCCGCGCCGTCGCCCTCGCCCGCGTGACAGGTGCACGGCAGGTCGTTCAGGCGCGCGTGCTCGAACGCCCGCCGGTGCTCGGCCGCGGGATTGCCGAGCTCCCCGCCCGCCAGATCGAACGCGACGACGCCGCGGTGCCGGTACCAGACCGCGAGGCGCGCCAGCTCAAGTGAGGTGTCCGGAGCCATGTTCCGGATCGCGCACACGATCACGCGGCCGATGATGCCGTGTTCGCGCCGCGCGCGGTCGAGGCCGCGCAACGGTGCTTCGACGGCCGCGCCGAGCGACAGCCCGGCCGCGGTGTTGAGGATCGGCGAGTACCGCACTTCGATGTAGCGTACGCCGTCCGCGGCCGCGTCCGTGCCGAGCTCGTACGCGATGCGCTCGAGCGCCTCCTCCGTCTGCATCACGGAGAGCGTCACGGCGAACCGGTTCAGATAGTCCTCCAGTCCGCGCGCGTCGCGCACGACCATGTACTCGCCCAGAGCCTCCGCATCATCCCGCGGCATCGCCACGCCGTACGCCGCGCCGAGCTCGAGCAGCGTTCCGGGTCGCACGGAGCCATCGAGGTGACAATGCAGCTCGGCCTTCGGCAGCGCCCGCAGCAGCTCACGCGTCGGGCGAGCGCTCATGGCCCCCGGGGCTCGGCGGAGTGCTCCGCACTCCCGCCGCGGACGGCGACGACGCGGAAGATCGCGCCGACGTACACGAGCGAGTCTGGCGGAGCCGGCAGACCGCGGCTGTCGGTCAGGGCTCGCCGGCCGGCGACGATTTCGTCGGCGGCGGGTGCGTCAACCGTCCTGACCGCATCGAGCGCGGTACCGCCGGCGGGGGCATCCACGCTTCGGCCGTTCACGTAGACTCGCACCGTGTTCATGGCGACTCGTTCGCGAGGTGTTGTCGCGTGCGCGCGGCGAAGCCGTCCCGAGCCCCGCGTGACACGCTACGGAACCGCTCGGAGCCTTCGCTCCCTTGGAGGCTCCACCGGCTGGGGGCGCGAGCGGAGGTAGCCGATCAGCACGTCCAGGTCCACGAGGTCGAGCGGCACGGCCTCGATGCCGAGCTCCTGAAAGCCGAGCCCGTCGCCGCCGGTGACCATGAAGTCGTTGATCACGAGCGAGTAGGTGGCGCGCTCGTCGAGTGGCTGGTCGTCAGCCATGGTGACCGAGAGAATCCGGTCGCCGGACGTTCTGGTAGTGTCGAACGCGACTGTGACACCGCTCACGTGCACGCGAGGGTGGTTGATGCGGACGATCCGCTCGAGGTAGGCGTGGAGGTCGCGACCGGTCACCTGGAGCCGATAGAGGGTGTTGCCGAACGGCTGCACCTCGAAGAGCTGCCCGTACGTCAGCGCGCCGGCGGGCAGCCCCGTACGAATGCCGCCGTTGTTCATCACCGCCACGTCCGCCTTGCCGGCCCATCGCTGCGCGTCGGCGATGATGTGGCCGAGCGGGTACTGCTCGCCGCGCTTGGGCAAGGGCGCGTCCACGCTCGCGACCCGCTGGCCGACGAGGGACGCGACGGACGCCACGGCACGCGCGACGATGGCTTCGACCGCCGGGTCCGGGGTGAGCGCATCGGAGCGCACGTCGGTCACCGAGACGCGGGCCGCGCGCGCCTCGCCGGCGACCGGCAGATCGATGATCCCGATCGCCCGCCCCGTCGACATCGCCTGCACGATCGGGATGCCGCGCACGACGGCTGCCAGCCGCGAGTGCGAATGTCCGCTCACGATCGCGTCGATCGGCTCGGTGACCGCGGTCGCGACGTCGAAGATCTCGCCCGCGCATCCGCTCCCTTCACTGCAGAAGCCACCGGCGTGCGCGATGACGACGATCAGATCGGCGCCGCGCGACCGCAGCGCGCGCGCCGTGGAGTCGACGATCGGCGCGGGGGGATCGAAGCGCAGCCCCGCGACGTTGCGCGCCCGGGTGGTGAACGGGGTGGATACGGTCGAGATGCCGATCACGCCGATCCGGATCGCGCCGCGCTGCACGATCGTGTCGTTGGGGATCCACTCGACGTCGCTGCCATCGGCGTACCGCACATTGGCGCCCAGGATGCCGTGTCGCGCCTGCGCCATCAGCATCCGCAGCGTGTCCACGCTCCAGTCGAACTCGTGGTTGCCGAGCGCCGCCGCCGAGTAGTCGAGCGCGTGGTAGACCTCCACGACCGGTCGACCGTAGGCCAGGTTGGAAGCGGGCGTCCCCTGGAACATGTCGCCGCCGTCGAGCAGGATCGACTCGCATTGCGGCGGCTCGCATTCGGCGCGTGCGCGCGCGACCGCTGCAGCGAGCTCGGC
>CAYLPM010000149.1:0-8419 GCA_964385525.1 uncultured Gemmatimonadaceae bacterium | reverse complement strand
TCGGAGAGGGTCGGGAAGGAGACATGTCGGCTCCTGGAGAGTGAAGGATGATGGGCCGCCGCCCAGCCGCGGCTCAGGGTCGGATGGCCAGCAACAGAGGTGCCGGGTCGTAGTGAATCGATGCGGCCAGCGACTCGACGGCGTCGTTGATGGCCGCGCGATCCCGCTCGCCGGGCTCGGCTCGCTCGACGACGCGCATCGCTTCGCGCGCCTGCGTCCACAGAATCGCCCGCCGGTCGGGCACGCGCACGCGCTGGCCGATCCGCGCCAATACCTCGATGAAGCGAATGGTCACGGCCACGTTCTCCGTCATGTTCTGGCGAATCTGGTCGAATCCGTGTCCCAGCAGCGACGCGAACGTGGCGCCCCGGCCCACGAGCCGGAGGCGGCCATTGGCGTCGGCCCGACAGGTCTCGGGATCCTCCTCGTCCGCCACCTCGAGAATCAGGCTGCCGAGGTAGTCGAGGCAGCTGATCGCCGTCGTCGGATCGTTGATGCTCGGGGAGAGAGCCTTGACGGCGATGTCCATGAGCTGGCGAACGCCGAACTCGGGATCCTGCTGCATCGAGCGCTCGATGCCGAACGCGAAGGCGCCGCAGAGGTCCCCGTCGCGGTCCTCGTCCGCCGGGCCCGGCGGATGGAGGCGCATCAGTGGCATGCCCTCGTTGACGAAATCCCCGGGTCCCGCGAGCAGGAAGACAACTGCATCGCGGCGGCACGCAATGTCGATCAGCGCGTTGCCATCGATCAGCATCACGTAGCCGGACTCGAGCGACAGGATGTCCCGAGCGTCGGGCGGTGGCTCGGGGCGGGGGTCCATGTGGATCGGGTGACCGGCCTGCCGCGGAAACGGCCGCTGCATGAGCGGGCGCGTCGTGGCCGCGATGCGCGCGATGATGTTGGAGACCCGGATCGAGCTCGAGATGTGGTGAATGAAGTAGATCAGCGCGGCGACGCTGACCAGCGCGAGCACGATGCCGCCGGCCACCGCGACGGTCGGGACGAAGACCGTGCCGTCCTCGGGGCTACGCACCGCCCGCAGGACGAGCAGCGTGTAGGTGAAGGTGCCAATGAAGCTGCCCATCACGACCTGATTGCCCCGGTCGCGAGTGAAGGTGTAGAGGACGCGCGGCGTGTACTGGCTCGACGCCAGTTGCAGGGCCACGATCGTGATCGAGAAGACGACGCCCATCACCGTGATCATCGAGCTCGCGATGGTGGAGAGGACCGAACGCGCGGAGTCTGCTCCTCCGCGGAAGATCCACAGGACCCGCTCGCCCTCGCCCGCGTCCACCTCCGGATTGACGAGAATCAGGGTGATCGCAGCGGCGATGTGCCCGAGCACGAGCAGTGTCGGGACGAACCACATGCCGGAGCTGATCCGCTCCCACAGCTCGAGCAGCCGCGTCCTCACGACCGCGCCGGGGCGACGGCGGCCGCGAGGCCGTCGGCGCCGCCGCCAATGTGGATCGTCCGCGTCGGGAATGCGAACTCGATCCCCTCGGCCTCGAACTTCCGGACGATCGCGAGATTGATCGCCTGCTGGGTGTCCATGTACACGGTATAGTCCGGTTTCTTCACGTAATACACGGTCTCGAAGTTCAGCGAGGAGTCCGCGAACGCGAAGAAGTGCGAGCGGTCGAAGCGGGCTTCCGGCTGCGCCTCGACGATGTCGCGAATCCACCCGCCGATCGCCGCCAGCGTGTCGGCGGGCGTGCCGTACTCCACGCCGATCGTGAACACGATCCGGCGCTCGTACATCCGCTTGAAGTTCCGAATCCGGCTCGACAGCAGATCGCCGTTGGAGATGATGATCTGCTCTCCCGAGAGGCTTCGCAGGCGCGTGGTCTTGAGCCCGACGTACTCCACCGTGCCCATGACCGTGTCGACGATGATGAAGTCGCCGACCACGAACGGCTTGTCGAGCACGATCGAGATCGCGCCGAAGAGATCGCCGAGAATGTTCTGCACGGCGAGCGCGATCGCGACGCCGCCGATCCCCAGACCGGTGATGAGCGCCGTGACATCGATGTCGAAGACGTTCTGGAGCAGCAGCAGCAGAATGACCGACCAGAGGATCAGGCGGCCGAGAAAGCCCGCCGCCCGGATGGTCATCGCCGTGTCCGCCTCGTCCATCTGCCGCGCCGTGGCGTAGCGGTTGATGAAGTACGTGATCGTCGCGCTGCCCCAGAGCCCGAACTGGAGGAACAACGCGGCGTAGCCGATTTTCGACGCGTAGACCGCCGACCGCTCGCTGAGCGCGAGGGTGCGGAGCGCGATCGAGAGCGCGATGAAGAGGATGATCAGGGCCCGCGTGCGCCGCAGCAGCTCGACCGCCACATCGTCAGCGGGATTCGACGTCCGAGCGGCGAGCGCCGTCAGCCGCCGCAGCAACAACTGCTTCACGAGCACCAGGGTGCCGATCACCAATCCCAGCGTGACCGCGAACACCAGCCAGTTCAGCAGCGAATTGCCGAGCAGCACCCAGCTCAGAAACTCCGGCAGCGTCAGATCGTCGAAGAACCCGCGTACATCCTGCATGTCCGTGCCCACCCTCCGGCTCGCGGTGATGCGCGCGCGCCGGGTGCGTCACGGCGCGCGCTGGTGATCACCACTGGATGCAGGAATCCCGTGCTGGGCGCAAGGTCAGGAGGCGGTGCGCGCACCGAGCGCTTCGCGCTCGTCGATCCAGGCGGCCATCGCGTCGCACGCATCGCAGTTGCCGCACTGCCAGTCCCGGTCGGCGGGCTCCCCGAAGTACTCCAGGATGTAGCGCGTGCGGCACCGCGCCGTCTGGCAGTAGTCGATGATCGAGCGGAGCTTCGCCTGATCGCGCTCCCGGCGATCCTCGTAGTCCGTGAGATCGGCGCTCAGATCCACCTGCGTCAGGCGTTCCCCGATGCGCTCCCAGCTCCCTCCCCGGTACTCGCGGACCAGCCCGTGCCGCTTGAGCAGCACCAGCACCACGCGCGTCTTCCGCCGCCCGACGCCGGACTGCCCCACCAGCTCATCGAGCGGCACGCGCGTATTCGGTTGGTGTGCCTCCAGCGCGAGCGCGACGTGCAGCGCTTCCGTCACGTCCGGATACTTGCCGCCGAGGAAGTACGACTGGATGCGCCGGTCCTCGACGCGGTAGAGCAGCGTGCACACCGCCGGCTCGCCGTCGCGCCCCGCGCGCCCCGCCTCCTGGTAGTACGCCTCGATCGAGCCCGGGAAGTGATAGTGGACGACGAAGCGCAAGTCCTGCTTGTCGATACCGAGGCCGAAGGCATTCGTGGCGACCATGGCCTTGAGCCTGCCCGCCATGAACGCATCCTGCACCGCCTTGCGCTCCGGACCCGGCAACTGACCGTGGTACAGACCGACCTCCAACGATTCGCGCAGCATCTCGTGCAGACGCTCGGCCTCGCGAATCGTCGCGCAGTAGACGACGCCCGTGCCGGGCGAACTCCCCAGGATGTCGACGAGCGCCTCGTCCTTCACCGCGTTGTTGACCGTGCGGCGGACCTCGAATCGGAGGTTCGGCCGCGCAAAGCCCGTGACGAGCACCTGCGGCTGCTGCATCCCGAGCTGATGGATGATGTCGTCGCGCACTTCGGCTGTCGCCGTCGCGGTCAGCGCGAGCACCGGCGGTCGCCCGAGCCGCGTCACGATCGAGCCGAGCGTCAGGTAATCCGGGCGGAAGTCGTGGCCCCACTGGCTCACGCAGTGCGCCTCATCCACCACGAACAGCCCGACCTGCCGCTGGAGCAGCCGCTCGAAGAACGCGCGGTCCTTGAAGCGTTCGGGCGTGAGGTAGAGAATCTCGCCGCCGCCGTCCTCGACCCGTTCCCCGAGCGCCACCGCTTCCCGATCCGTGAGATGGGAATGGATCGCCAGCGCGTCGATCCCCAGCGCTTGCAGCTTGTCCTGCTGGTCCTTCATCAGCGCGATCAGCGGGCTGACGACGATCGTGAGACCGTCGAGCAGCAACGCGGGGAGCTGATAGATGAGCGACTTCCCGCTCCCGGTGGGCATGACGACGAGCGAGTCGCGCCCATCGAGCAATGGCCGGATGCTCTCCCACTGCCCCTGTTGAAACGCGTCGAACCCGAAGCGGTCCCGGAGGATCGCCCGCGCCCGAGCGCCGGTACTGCGATTCGGCATGGGCGCTGCTCAGGCAGTTTCCGTTCCGTCGCCCGTCAGGCGCGGACGGTGCTCGTCATCCGGGCACTCCGTCCGCCGCTGGCGTCGCCCTTGCATCGATATCGTGGCAGTGAGTCGCCGCGTGCCCGCGGCGCGACGGAGCTCGACGGAAGCCGGGGGAGGCATGGCCGAAATCAGGGTGGAACAACGGAAGCGGGGCATGGGCTGGCTCTGGCCGCTCATCGCGCTGATCATCGTCCTGTTGCTGATCTGGTTCTTCATGGCCGGCGCGGACGACCCGGTCGAACCGGTTGGTGCACCGGTCTCCGAACCGGGCGCGATGCTGATGGTGCCGCTCATCTTCGAGCAGCCCCGACTCGTCGCATAGACCCGAGGCGAGAGGACATCATGGCGAAGCACGAAGATCGCGGCGTCCGCGACCAGGCAGGCATCGGCCCTGACCCCGTGACGCGGTCCGATCACCTGGTCGGCATGCGCACGCTGGACGACTTCCGGATGGCGGAGGGTGAGCCGGATGTGCGCGGGTGGGAGGTCTACTCCTCGGGCGGCGCATACATCGGCGACGTCGAGGATCTGCTGATCGATCCCGATCTCGGCCAGGTCGTGATGCTCGAGATCGACATGAAGGACTCCGCGCAGCACGGGCGTGCCCCGATCAAGGCCGGCTGGCTCGATCGTGACCGCAAGCGCGTGATCATCGACAGCAAGGAGCTCGATCGCGATCTGCTCGAGCACCGCGCGAAACGCGCGAGCACGACCGAGGACGTCGTCGTCCAGCGCGTGGATGACGACACGATCATCGTCGAGGAGACGCGCGAGCGCGGACCGATCGCCGATCCTGACGCGCGGCGCGGCGAGGAAAGACTGTAGACGTCGCACCGCACGCGCGCTACTTTCTCCGGCGGTCCCCTCCTCCATTCACCCGCCGGAGAGCTCGATGAGTGCCCGTCGATTCCGTCTCGTGCTCGGCAGGTTCGCCGCGCTGGCCGTCCTCGCCGCGCCCCTCGGCGCCCCCCTCGCCGCGCAGCAGCTCCGCACCGGCGCCGAACAGGCGCAGTGGCAGCGCACCACGAGCCACGAGGAGCTGCTCGACTTCCTCTTCGACGTCCAGGCCCGCACGGACCGCATGCGCATCGTCCCCCTCGCGACCACTGCCGAGGGCCGCATGATGCCGCTCGTGATCCTCGGCGCACCGCCGATGACGACGCCGGGCTCGGCGTGGCTCTCCGGCAAGCCGACGCTCTACATCACCGGGAGCGTGCACGGCGGCGAGCGCTCGGGGAAGGAAGGGGCGCTCCAGTTCATCCGCGAGCTCACGATCGGACGGCACCAGGATCTGCTCGAGCGCGTCAACGTCCTCATCATTCCGAGCCTCAATCCCGACGGCGCCGAGGCCGGGCGGCGCACCAACTCGCTCGGCTACGACATGAATCGCGACTTCATCGCCCTCGAGTCGCCGGAGATCTCGGCCGCACAGCAGGTGCTGCTCGAGTGGTGGCCCGACGTCTACGTCGATGCGCACAACGGCGGAGCCTTCCCCTACAACCTCACGTATCAGGCGACGCTGCACCCGGCCGCGGACTCGCAGCTCGTCGCGTTCGCGCGCGGGCCGATGTTCGAGGCGGTGAAGTCGCACCTCGAGACGCAGGACATGCGGCTGTACTGGTACTCGGGCCCCCGGCGCGATCGCGAGACGGGGGAGTGGGCGTGGTACACGACCGAGCCGTGGATCCGCAAGCAGCACTCCTACGGCGGACTCCAGAACGTTCTCACGCTGCTGTACGAGGTGCCGGGCCGACATTCGCTCGATGTCCAGGCCGCCGCGCAGCGCGAAGGGTACGTCGGCCTCATGCGCTTCATGGCCGACAACGCCGAGCAGGTGCGGCGGACCGTTGCCGGCGCGCGCATGCGCACGATCCAGGCGACGGGGCGGCAGATCGCGCTCGCGACGGAGAACGCCGCCTATCCGGAGAAGGAGCAGTTCTACGTGATGCAGGAGGGCCGCGAGGCGCTCGTCACCGGCGAGAACCGCACGCTGTACCGCGCGGCGAAGCTCCGCACCCGCCCGTGGGCCTACGTGTTCGATTCCCGACTGCACGAATGGGCAGCGCACCTGCAGCGGCACGGTGTCGTCGTCGAGCGGCTCGCCGCGCCGCTCGAGGCTAGCGTCGAGCAGTACAACCTCACGAGCATCGAGTGGGCCGAGGCGCCGTACCAGAACCACATGATGGCCACGGTCGACGTACGGATCTCACCCGCGCAGATGACGTTTCCCGAGGGCGCGTATCTCGTCCGCACCGCGCAGAACGCCGGCACGATCGCGATGCACCTGCTCGAGCCGGACAACGACGACAGTCTCGTCGCCTGGAACTTCCTCGATCACTCGATGCCGCGCCCGGACTCGACGGGACGGGATGCGCGATCCGTGATGCCGGTCTACCGGGTGGTCGCGCCGACGGGCGTGCGGGCGACGGTGGTACGGTAGGAACGGCAGGCTGCGTAATGCGTACTGCTTGAGTGGCTTGGACGCCTCTCGCCGCGGCAGTCCTGGCGTCCACGGAGCTCAAGCAGTACGAAGTACGCAGTACTCAGCAGGCAGTAGGCAGTTCGCAGTAGGATGCACGCTGCTGTTCTACTGCCTTCCCCGCCCCTCCTCCGACGTGTATTGCCACTTCCCGTCCGTGAGCATCCGCACCGCCTCGTCCACCGCCGCCTTCAGCTCGCGGTCGAAGCCGCGCAGCTCGTCCATCGGGGTGTTCTTCGCCCACACGTCGGGGGCGACGCCGTAGTTCTCCAGGTTGACGCCGAAGTTGTTGGGCTTCGTCGGGTCCCACTGCACCACCAGCGAGCCCGGCGTGCGGATGCTGCCGCCGTGAATGAGCGAGTAGCTGCCGGTCGCGATGACCGCGGCGGCCGTCGGGTGGCCGACGATCCGGCCGAGCCCGAGGTCGCGGAACCCGAGCGGAGTGACCTCGGAGTCGGAGCCCGAGCGGTGGTTGATCAGCATCACCTTCGGACCGGCAATCGCCTGCCGCGGGCGGCGTCCCCACGTCGGCGCGCCCCAGCGGCTGTTCCAGAACTGGTACGGGCGACGCTCGAGGATGTCGATCAACTGCTGGTCGATGTTGCCGCCGCCGTTGTAGCGGATGTCGACCACGATCCCCCGCGCGTTCCAGAACTGATCGATCTCGTTGCGGAAGCGGGCGAGTGACGGCTGATTCATCGAGCGGATGTGGACGTAGGCGATCCTCCCGCCCGATTCCTTCTCGACGAACTCGCGGTTCTTCGCGACCCACTCCTCGTACCTGATGTTGTTGAGCGACGTCTCGGACTTGATGCGAACCGTCCGCGCACCGTTGCCGTTCGCGGCGCCCGCGACACGCACCGGTACGTACTCGTTCAGGGTGTGGCTGAGGATCTTCCAGTAGTTGTCCCCTGCGCCGATCTCCTGTCCATCGATCGCCAGCACGTAGTCGCCGACCTTCAGCCCGAGCCACTCCTTGTCGGCCGGTCCCTCGCGGTAGATGTGCGAGATCCGGTAGCGCTGCCCCTGCGGCTCGAGCTCGAGCCCCAGATACCGCGTGGCATAGCCGCCCTCCTGTGGCCGGCTCGGTGGCCCGCTGACACCGGTGTGCGAGGCGTTCAGCTCGCCGATCATCTCGTTGGCCAGATCGTAGAGATCCTCGTACGTTCCGACGTGCGGCAGGATGGGCTTGTACCCGCGCTTCACGCCCGCCCAGTCGACGCCGTGCATGTTCTCATCGTAGAAGCGGTACTTCATCACCCGCCACGACTCCTCGAAGATCTGCTCCCAGTCGGCGCGCTGATCGATCTGCACGGGGAAGGAGAAATTGATCCGCTCCTTGCGCTGGTTCTGGAGCGTCATGCGATGAATCTCCGCGCCCTGCGCGCCGCCGCCGCCTCCTCCTCCTCCTCCACCACCACCGCCGCCGCCGCGGTAGAACACCGCCCGCCGATCCGCGGTCGGCGTCAGCCCGGGGAAGCTGCCGGGCGCCGTCTTCCGACGATCGCGACCATCGATGCCGATCTGGAACAGCCCCGGCCCATCATCGTCGCTGCTGGTGAAGTAGACCGTCCGGCCGTCGCGCGAGAGGAACGTGCTCCCGACACCTTCTTCGCCGCTCGTGAGCTGCCGCGCTCGGCGATCGATCCCCTCGACATCGACGCGAAGCTCGCGGGCCTGCGCTGTGGCACCCGACGTGCCGCCCTCGCCGCCGCCCGCCGCAGCGCGCCCGCCCGTCCCGCCGGTCTG
>CAYLPM010000148.1:0-5468 GCA_964385525.1 uncultured Gemmatimonadaceae bacterium | reverse complement strand
ACTCCGGGTTGACCCGGTAGTAGTCCGTGACGTCGTAGCCGTGATAGCTCGGCGAGGCGGCGATCGGCATGAGCCAGATGCAGCGGGCACCGAGGTCGCGGCGCGAGTCGGGGGTGCCGTCGTTGACGTGGTCGAGCTTCTCGATCAGCCCGTTCAGGTCGCCCACGCCGTCGCCGTTGCTGTCGTAGAAGGAGCGGACGAAGATCTCGTAGCAGACGGCGCCATGCTTCCAGTCGGAGCTCGAGATGGCGTTCGACGGCTGCGCGTCGACGCGTGCCGGGCCCATCGCGGCGACGGCGAGCCCGATCGACATGAAGGTGGCGAGGCGGAGCATGGATGTCCTCATTGGCCTTTCTCCCCGAGGATTCCCGCATGGAGCGATCGCGACTGAACTTCTGGCAGATGTTCAATATGAGCTTCGGCTTCCTCGGCATCCAGTTCGGCTGGGGGCTGCAGCTCGCGAACATGTCGGCGGTCTACGAGAAGCTGGGTGCACGCCCGGACGAGGTCCCGCTGCTCTGGCTGGCGGCGCCGGTGACCGGCCTGCTCGTGCAGCCGATCGTCGGCGCGCTCAGCGACCGGACGTGGGGTCGGCTCGGGCGTCGGCGCCCGTACTTTCTCGTCGGCGCCATTTGCTCATCGGTGGCGCTGTTCTTCATGCCGACATCGAGCGCGCTGTGGATGGCCGCCGGACTGCTGTGGATCCTCGACGCCTCGATCAACATTTCCATGGAGCCCTTCCGCGCGTTCGTCGCCGACAAGCTCAATGCGTCGCAACGGACCGCCGGCTTCGTCATGCAGTCGTTCTTCATTGGCGTGGGCGCCAGTCTCGCCAATGCGCTTCCGTTCCTGCTCAGCTGGATGGGCGTGACCGGGAGCACGGCCAGTGGCGTGCCGCTGTCCGTGAAGTACTCGTTCCAGATCGGTGCGCTCGTATTCCTGCTGGCAGTGCTGTGGACGGTGGTGACGACGCGAGAGCATCCGCCGGAAAACCTCGAGGTGTGGGAGCGCGAGCGGCGTCTGCGGCGCGGTGTACGCGAGGTGTTCGGTGACATCGGATCGGCCATCCGCGACATGCCGCCGACCATGCGGCAGCTCGCCGTCGTGCAGGTCTTCACCTGGCTCGGGCTCTTCTGCATGTGGCTCTTCTTCGTCCCCGCCACCGCGCGGCACGTCTTCGGCGCGACGGATCCACAGTCCGAGCTCTATACCCAGGGCATCGAGTGGGGCGGCTTCGCCTTCGCGTTCTACTCGATCACCTGCTTCGTCGTCGCGTTCGGGCTCTCCAGAATGGCCGCCGCCACCAGCCGCAAGACGGTGCACGCCGGCGCGCTGGTGTGCGGCGCCATCGGGTTGCTCTCGCTCTACTTCATCCACGACCGATACCTGCTCCTGCTCAGCATGGTCGGCGTCGGGATCGCCTGGGCGTCGATCCTCTCCATGCCCTACGCCATTCTCTCGACGGCCGTGCCGCCCCACCGGATGGGCGTCTACATGGGTGTGTTCAACTTCTTCATCGTCATCCCGGAGATCGTCGCCGCGCTCGCCTTCGGCCCGCTGATTCGCCTCGTGTTCGGAGAGGCCAACCCGAACGCACCGCTCTACGTGGTGATGCTCGGTGGGGTCAGCCTGCTCGTGGCCGCCGCGTGCGTCGGTCTCGTGCGGGATGTGGGGAGTCGCGATGTGCCGGAGGGGGACGTGCTCGCGGCCGATGCGCGATCGCCGCTGCTGGTGGGGGAGTCGGCACAGCCTGTGCCGAGCAGTGGGCTCGTGGACGAGCCGTGATTACCGCGGCCTCGTGCCGCGCGTCCCTCTGATGACACCGTCCCGTCGGAGCCCATGCCTTCTCTCGTCGCCGCTCTCGCCGTGCTGTTCGCCGCGCTCGGCATCGTCCTCATCATTGCCGGCTTCGCTTCACTCCGGCGTGCGAGGCCCCTGCACTTCGGCGTGCGGACCCTCATGGGATTGCTGCTGCTCTCGCTCGGAGCGCTGGCGGGCGCGGTCGGGATCGGGATGCACGGCTACCGCGCCTTGACGCACGAGGAGGTGGCCGCGCACCTCGAGGTCAGGCCTCTCGGCCCCCAGCGCTTCGAGGCGACGGTGCGCATCCCCGATCGTCCGGACACGACGTTCGAGCTCGCCGGCGACGAAGTCTACGTCGACGCACAGATTCTGAAATGGAAGCCGCTGGCGAACATCCTCGGTCTGCACACTGCCTACGAGCTCCATCGCATCACGGGGCGGTACGTGGACATCGAGCAGGAACGCACCCGTGAGCGGACGGTGCACTCGCTCGCGCGGAAGCGGTCGGTGGATCTGTTCGGCCTCCGGCAGCGCCATGCCATTCTCGAGTCGCTGCTCGATGCGGAGTATGGATCGGGCACGTTCGTCCCGGTGCGGAGACGCGCCGAACTGGAAGTGCGCGTCTCCACGACAGGGCTGCTGATTCGCCAGGTGACGCCCGGCCAGGACTAGCGGCCGGGAGGTCCCTCGGTGTGCAGTCGTCTGCCATCCTCCGCGCGAGGCCGACCCGATGTCGACGAACAGCGTCCGCGGGTTCCGTCAAAGCTGAATGCATGCTCGGCCTCCGCGATGACAGGTGAGCCCGTGTCATCGCACCGGTGCGCGACGCGAGCATCGCGGCCGCGCTGCAAGTATCGTGAGCGCAGGACTCACCGCACCATTCCGGGATGCTCACCGCAGATCTCACTCGATTCGCCGTGTTGCAGCACGGCATCGGTACTGGCCACACGACAGGCCGAGCGGTATGGTTGCTCGAGGCACGGACACGCGATGACCGGCGGTCGCACGCCGACGGCAAGCACTGCTTCACTCTCACCACTGCATCGATGAATCCGGTTCTCGCGGTCATCCTCGGCGGCGGCGTCGGGACGCGGCTGTTCCCCCTCACGCGCCATCGCGCCAAGCCGGCCGTACCGCTCGCCGGCAAGTACCGCCTGGTCGACGTCCCGATCTCCAACTGCATCAACTCGGGCCTCGACAAGATCTTCGTGCTCACCCAGTACAATTCGGCGAGCCTCAACAGCCACGTCGCGCGGTCGTACGTCTTCGATCGCTTCCGCGAGGGATTCGTCACCATCCTCGCGGCCGAGCAGACGCCGTCCTCGGAGGCGTGGTACCAGGGGACCGCCGATGCCGTGCGGAGATCGATTCCGCACATCCGGACATTCGCGCACGACCAGGCACTCATTCTCTCCGGCGATCAGCTCTACACGATGGACTATCGCCTGATGCTCGACCATCACCGGCGGCTCGGCGCCGACATCACGATCGCGGTCACGCCCGTGACGGCCGAGGATGCGCCGGGCTTCGGCATTCTCAAGACCGACGAGCGGCACCGGATCACGGAGTTTCACGAGAAGCCGCCGCTGCAGGATCTGGATGGCAAGGAGAGCCCGGTGACCGCCGAGCTGGAGGCCGCCGGCCGGATCTATCTCGCGTCGATGGGCATCTACGTCTTCGAGGCCGACGTGCTCCGCGACGTGCTGGATGCGCGTCCGGACGAGCACGACTTCGGCAAGGAGGTCATCCCGCGCGCGATTCACGAGCGCAGCGTGGTGACGTACCCGTTCACCGGGTACTGGAACGACATCGGGACGGTACGGTCGTTCTTCGAGACCAACATCATGCTCGCGCAGCCGCAGCCGCCGTTCAACCTGTTCGACCCCGCGATGCCGCTCTACACCAATGCGCGCCTGCTGCCGCCGGGGAAGATCACGCGCTCGCGCGTGGAGAACAGCATCATCGGTGAGGCCAGCGTGATCGTGGACAGCGAGATCACGAATTCGGTGATCGGGATCCGGTCGTTCATCGATCGCGACACGCGACTCGACCGGACCGTGATCCTGGGCGCCGACTACTATCGCTGGTCGGACCCGGAGGTCCGCAGTCGCGTGCAGGGCCCCACGTATCCAGGGGTCGGGGCGGGCACGCGGATCGAGAATGCGATCGTGGACAAGAACGCCTCGATCGGGAACGGGTGCGTCATTCGCAACAGCGCGGGGGTGCAGGAGGGCGAAGGATCGGGGTTCTACATCCGGGATGGAGTCATCGTCATCGTCAAGAACGCCGAGATTCCCGATGGCACGGTGATCTGATTGCGCATCGCCCTGCTCACCAACGAGTACCCTCCACACGTCTATGGGGGCGCCGGTGTCCACGTGGAGTATCTCTCGCGCGAGCTGACGCGCGTTGATGGTGGCTCACATCGCATCGAGGTCTTCTGCTTCGGCGAGCAGAACGAGACCCGCGAGAACGTGCGCGTGCACGGCGTCGCGCCGGCGGTGCGCTTCGCCGCCCAGGACCCGCGGCATGCGAGGCTGCTCGATGCGCTCGTCCGTGACCTCGCGATGGCGGGCGCCGTGGAGGCGCCCGACATCGTACACTGTCACACGTGGTACACCCATCTCGCGGGCTGCCTCGCACGCCAGCTCACGGGCGCGCCGCTCGTGCTCACGACGCACTCCCTGGAGCCGCATCGGCCGTGGAAGGAGGAGCAGCTCGGGACGGCGTATCACGCGACCGTGTGGATCGAGCGGACGGCGTACGAGAACGCCGACGGCGTGGTCGCTGTCTCCAGGGCGATGCAGCGCGACGTGCAGGCGCTGTACGGCGTATCCCCGGAGCGCGTGCGCGTGATCCACAACGGCATCGACCCGGACGAGTATCGCCCGCGGCCGTCGCCGGCCACGTTGCGGCGTCTGGGCATCGACCCCGCGCTGCCGATCGTGCTCTTCGTCGGTCGCATCACGCGCCAGAAGGGGATCCTCCATCTGGTACGGGCCATTCGCCACCTCCAGGCCGGCGTCCAGGTCGTCCTCTGCGCAGGCGCGCCCGACACTGACGCGATCGCCGCCGAGATGACCGACCTCGTAGCCGAGGCACGGCGGGAAGCGGTGGCCGAGGTGATCTGGATACCCGAGATGCTCCCGAAGGAGGACGTGATCGCGCTCTACACGCACGCCGCGATCTTCGTGTGCCCTTCGGTGTATGAACCCTTCGGCATCATCAATCTCGAGGCGATGGCCTGCGAGACGCCGGTCGTCGCCGCGGCGGTGGGCGGCATTCCCGAGATCGTCCTGCCGGGCGAGACCGGCATTCTCGTGCCGCTCGAGGCGGTGGGCGGCTCGTCGGCGGAACCCCGCGATCCGGACGCGTATTCCCGCGCGCTGGCAGCCGCCGTGAACGAGTTGATGGGGGCGCCGGATCGGCGATCGGCGATGGGTCGGGCGGCGCGCGACCGCGTGCTGGCGCACTTCAGCTGGCGTCGCATTGCCGAGCTGACGCTCGAGTTCTACCGCGAGCTAGTCGAGGGGCGCGGTCGAGCGCGGCGTTGAGCCGGGTACGGGCGCACCGGGTCACGGTGTGCTGATATCGCCCCTTCGTTCGTCATGCACATGAAGAGTACGGCCCGCACGAGCAAGCTCTGGAGCATACCGATGGCACGA
>CAYLPM010000147.1:0-4886 GCA_964385525.1 uncultured Gemmatimonadaceae bacterium | reverse complement strand
GCCGTCGCATCGGCGCAGGCGATGAGACCCTGCAGCGAAGGCGCGATGATCGCGGCGCCGGCGAGCAGCGAGGACTTGCGGAGGAACGAGCGGCGGTCGACGGTGGACATGCGGAGTCTCCTTTTCCCGTGAGAGGCGAGGTCACACTCGCGCCGTGGCGGGGACGCCGGTGGGAAGACTGCCGGCGGCGCGAGGCGCGCGGCGAGAAGACTTGCGACGCGGCTCCGCCCCGGTAATGGCCGGAGCAGGGGAGTTACCGCACGGTTACCGCGCCACGATGTTCGGATGCCCGTTCGTGACAGACGACTTGCCGAGGGTGGCCGATCGCGCGTAGGCTACCTTCGCCCGCTCGGGTGTCGTCCGGGGCTTTCCGATCTCTGATGCCATCGCGTCGTTCGTCGGCACCTTCGAGATCGTCTGCGGCGCACTCGTGCTGGCCGGTCTGCTCATGAGAGCTGCGGCGCTCCCGCTCGTGATCGTCATGCTCGCGGCGATCATCACGACCGAGGTTCCCGTCCTCCTCGGAGCGGATCTCGGTCCGTTTCAGGTGCGGTCGCTGGATCGCTACGGATTTCTGGCCATGGCGCACGAGACACGCACCGACTGGGCGATGCTCCTCGGCTCGCTCTATCTGCTCATCGTCGGCGGCGGGCGGTGGTCCGTGGACGCGAAGCTCGCCGATCGCCACCGACGAGACCGTGGCTGACGACGAGCACGCCGCGGCCAGGCCGGGCACCACGCATGATCCACGCGCCGCACACACTTCCCTCGGCGAGCTCGCGCTGCTGTTCCTGAAGCTCGGCACCACCGCTTTCGGCGGCCCGGCGGCGCACATCGCGATGATGGAGGACGAGGTCGTCAGTCGGCGCCGGTGGCTCACGCGCGCCGAGTTCCTGGACCTGCTCGGTGCCACGAATTTGATTCCGGGTCCGAACTCGACGGAGATGGCGATCCACGTGGGGCACGCACGAGCGGGGTGGCCCGGTCTCGTCGTCGCCGGTGCGTGTTTCATCCTGCCGGCGGCGCTCATCGTCACCGTGCTCGCGTGGGCGTACGTGCGGTTCGGCAGCGTGCCCGGGGCGGCCGGACTGCTGTACGGCGTGAAGCCGGTCGTGATCGCCGTGGTGCTGCAGGCGCTGTGGCGGCTCGGTCGCGCCGCGGTCACGTCGGCGATGCTGGCGATCGTGGCGGCGCTCGCGATCGTGGCCACCGTGATCGGACTGGATGAGATCGCGGTGCTGGCCGCGGCTGGCGCACTCACCGCGCTGGTTCGTCACGGCCGCGGTCCGGGTGCGCACGGGCAGACCTCGCCGCCCGATGCGGGCGTGTCCGCGATCGCGCCTCCCGTGGCACCGATCGCGCTCGCGCAATCGGGTGCGGCGGCCGCGGCCGGTGGGACGGCCGCCGCCGGTGCCGCGGCGTTCGGACTGTGGCCGCTGTTCACGTTCTTCGCCAAGGTGGGGGCGGTGCTCTTCGGCAGCGGCTACGTGCTGCTCGCCTTCCTGCGCTCGGGGCTCGTCGTGGAGCGCGGATGGTTGACGGAGACGCAGCTGCTCGACGCCGTGGCCGTGGGACAGGTGACGCCCGGGCCGGTGTTCACCACCGCGACGTTCATCGGCTATCTGCTGGCGGGCGGCGCCGGCGCGGCGGTGGCGACGCTCGGCATCTTCCTGCCGGCGTTCATCTTCGTCGCGCTCAGCGGTCCGCTGATTCCCCGGCTGCGGCGCTCGCGAATTGCCGGCGCGGTGCTCGACGGCGTGAACGCGGCCTCGCTCGCGCTCATGGCCGTGGTGACGGTGCAGCTCGGTGCGGCGGCGCTGGTGGATCTCCCGACGATCGTGATCGCGCTCGTGAGCGGGGTGCTTCTGGTCCGGTGGCGCGTGAACTCGGCGTGGCTGGTGATTGGTGGCGCGATCGTCGGGATGCTGCTGCAGGTGGGATTCGGCGGAGCGCAGTCGGCGGGAGCACGCGTACGCACCTCAGCTGTCCGCGTGTTCGCACTCACGGGATCACTCGAACGCACTTCACGGGACCACGCGCCCGCACCTCAGTGGAAGTCGTGTCCCTCCGCCCACTCCTCGCCCGCGCCCGCCTTCAACTCCCGGAACTGCTCGCCCTTGAGGTTCCGCACGCGTCCCTCCACCTCCAGCACGCCGCGCACGAGAAGGAGCGGTGACGTCGTGAGCAGCAGCGCCTGGCGCTCGAACCGCTTCGGCGTCACGACGATGTTGACGAGCCCCGTCTCATCCTCGAGCGTGAGGAAGACGAACCCCTTCGCCGTGCCCGGCCGCTGCCGGCAGATCACGAGTCCCGCGACGGCAATGCGCGATCCGCCGCGCACTCGCTCGACCTCGCGCGCCGAGAGCACGCCATTGGGGGCGAGGAACGCACGCAGATGCCGCATCGGATGGCCGTTGAGCGACACGCCGGTCATCCGGTAGTCCGCCTCCGTGAGCTCGGCCGGCGACATCGTCGGCACCGGCGCTGCGCGCGTGGGCGGCCGTGACGGCGCGAGCGGCCCAGCCTCGCCGCGGATCTCTTCGAGCACCTTCCACAGCGCCGCGCGACGGCGACGAAGATCCGGCTCGTCCGAGAACATCGCATCGAACGCACCCGCCTCGGCGAGCGCGCGCAGCGACTTCCGGTCGAGCCCTGACTGCTGCACGACCTCACGCACGGAGGTGAACGGTCCGTCCTCCAGCGCACGCTCGAGCTTTTCCTTCGCGCGTTGTCCGAAGCCGCGGACGAGACGGACGCCGAGCCGGACGGCTGGGGGCGATGCATGAGAAGAGCTCCCGGCTTCGGTCGCGTTCCGAGTCTCTCCTCCAGCAACACCGCTCTCCCTCTCGCCGCACTGACCACTGACGACTGACGACCGACCACTTCGCGGTTCGCCTTCCAGCGTGCAGTCCCACCCCGATCTCGTCAGATCCACCGGCCGCACCTCGACGCCGTGCCGCCTCGCATCTTCAATGAGTGTCCCCGGCGCGTAGAACCCCATCGGCTGCGCATTGAGAATGGCGGCGGTGAACTCCGGCGCGTAGTAGTGCCGGAGATACGCCGACGCGTAGACGATCAGTGCGAAGCTCGCGGCGTGCGACTCGGGGAAGCCGTAGTCCGCGAACGCGTTGATCTGGTTGTAGATCCTGAGCCCCGTCTCCTCGGGGATCCCGTTCCGGCGCATCCCGTCGATCAGCCGCTCGCAGATCGCGGCCATCCGCTCGCGGCTCCGCTTGTGCCCCATCGCGCGCCGCAGTGCATCGGCCTCGCCCGGCGTGAAACCGGCGGCGGTGATCGCGACCTGCATCCCCTGCTCCTGGAACAGGGGGACGCCGAGCGTGCGCTTCAGGATCGGCTCGAGCGAGGGATGCGGATACGTCACCTGCTCCTCGCCCGCGCGACGGCGCAGATAGGGATGCACCATGTCGCCCTGGATCGGGCCCGGGCGGATGAGCGCGACCTCGACGACCAGATCGTAGAAGCACCTCGGCTTGAGCCGCGGGAGCGTGTTCATCTGCGCGCGGCTCTCGACCTGGAAGACGCCGATCGTGTCGGCGCGGCAGAGATCATCGTACACCGCCTGATCGGTCATCTCGAGCTGCGCGAGATCGACCGTCACGCCGCGCGTCTGGCGCACGTACTTGAGGCAATCCTGGAGGACGGTCAGCATCCCGAGCCCGAGCAGGTCGATCTTCACGAGACCGACGGGATCGAGATCGTCCTTCTCCCACTGGATGACGGTGCGATCCGCCATCGAGGCGGGCTCGATCGGCACGATGGTGGAGAGCGGCTGCGCGGTGAGCACGAAGCCACCGGTGTGGATCGAGCGGTGGCGCGGGATGTCGTGGAGTCCGCGAACGATCGCGCCGAGCGCGCGGATGCGGGGGTCGGCGGGGTCGAAACCGAGGGCCGGGAGCGGAGAGGGGGATGGTGGTGGTGCCGAGTGCTGCGTGCTGCGTGCTGCGTGAGCGTTGCCGGCCTCCCGGCGCGTCGTGTCCGTCGCTTCCGGCTCCGAGGGATTGATGCCGCCGCCGAGGTGGGAGGCGAGAGACGCGGCGATCGCGGAGCGGTGGGCGGGAAGCGGACCGTCGGCACCGGGGCCGCCTTTTTCGCGGGCGGTGATCTTGGGCGCATTTTCGCGAACCTTCCGAGCTGCCTGCTTTTCCTCGATCGCGCGCGTCGTGGCTTCGGTCCCGCGGATCATCCGCGAAGAGAGCGCCTCGGTGAGCGCACGCTGGGCGGCATCATCTGCTTCCCTCTGCGTCCTCCGCGGTTCGTCTTCAGTCTGCATCCTCTGCGGTTCGTCTCCACTCTGCGTCCTCTGCGGTTCGTCTTTACCCTGCTCCCCTCGCAGCCTCCGCCACGACTCATCCCGGATGGCGTTGCGCGTGTCCTCGCCGGTGGCCGTGAACGCGGACCCGCAGGTCGACGGCGGCGGAAGCGGCGACGGGGCGGAGGCGGAGGCGGGGGCGGCGGGCGCACCTCCCATCAGTCGGTCCGCCGTCGCGCGCGCGGAGAAGCGGTCGGCGAGCAGCGCGAGCGCGCCCGCCTGCTCGACCGAGAAGCCGAGCACGCGCGCCGCGTCGCGCACCGCGCTGCGCCCGCGGTAGGTGATCTGCTCGCACACCATCGCCGCGTGCTCGCGTCCGTAGCGCTCGTACACGTACTGGAGCACCTGCTCGCGGTCGCGGTGCGCGAAATCGAGATCGATGTCGGGCGCCTCCTTGCGGTCCTCGGTGAGGAAGCGCTCGAACAGCAGCTCCATCTTCACGGGATCGACCGCCGTGATCCCGAGGCAGTAGCAGACGGCGGAGTTGGCGGCCGAGCCGCGCCCCTGGCAGAGCACGCCCGCGCGCCGCGCGAAGCGGACGATGTCCCACACGATG
>CAYLPM010000146.1:0-5281 GCA_964385525.1 uncultured Gemmatimonadaceae bacterium | reverse complement strand
GTCGACATCGGCAACGACATCGAGGGCTTCGTGCCGGTCTCGCAGCTCGATCCCGAGCAGACGGTCAACAACCCGGAGGACGTCGTCTACGAGGGGATGAATCTCGAGATGCGGGTGCTGGAGGTGGATCCGATTCACCGGCGGATCGTGCTCGCGGTCACGAACATCCCCGAGGAGCAACCGCCGCGCCCCGAGCCGTCGGCGAAGGTCGTGTCGGCGGAGGGTGACGAGGGCGTCGACGGCGCAGAGGCGATGGAAGGCCTGGCGGGTCCGGATGCCGGCGAGATCGCGGCGGCCGGCGACGACGTGGACACCGGGACCTCGCCTGACGCCACCGAGGAGACCGAGGGCGACGCCACCGCCCAGTAGCGGGGGGGGCCGGATCGTCGAGCAGTGCACGGGGCCCCACCGGCGAGCCGGAGGGGCCCCCGGTCCATCCATTACGTCCCGCCGTCCCGCTGGGTCGTGCGTTGCATATGGCTCGGCTGCCGGCGCCGCTCAGTTTGGCAGATGACCTCGGAGTCCTGTCAGGCGGCGCGAAATCCGGAGGAATCATGGCCGACGTTCAGATCCAGCAGCCGTCCGACAGGGGAAGCTCCAGTGCAGTTGTGTGGGCGATCGTCGTGATCGCTCTTCTTGCGATCATCGCGTGGTTCCTCTTCGCGAGAGGCGGCGAAACGACCGACGTCGATGCCGACATCAACATCAACCCGCCGGAGCAGACCACACCACCGGCCGGTGGCGGCAACCCGCCGCCATCGCCGTAGGGGGCCATGCGACGCGAGTAGGGTAGCCGACTAGATGCTCGTCCCTCGCGCGGCTACCTTACCCGCGCCATGACGATCCGGGACAAACTCGAACTGCTCGACCGCCGTCGCGCCGAAGCGGAGCTCGGTGGCGGCGAGGCGCGCCTGCGCGCGCAGCACGAGAAGGGCAAGCTTTCCGCGCGTGAGCGGCTCGACGTCCTGCTCGACGAGGAGACGGTCGTCGAGCTCGACCGGTTCGTCACCCATCGGTCGAGCGAGTTCGGCCTCGAGGCGCAGCGCGTCTACGGCGACGGCGTGGTCACCGGGTACGGCCGGATCGAAGGCCGCCTCGTCTACGTCTTCTCCCAGGATTTCACCGTCCTCGGCGGCTCGCTGTCCGAGGCGCACGCGGAGAAGATCTGCAAGATCATGGACCTCGCCGTCCGCAACGGGGCGCCCGTGATCGGCCTCAACGACTCCGGCGGCGCCCGCATCCAGGAAGGCGTCGTCTCGCTGGGCGCCTACGCGGACATCTTTCTGCGCAACACGCTCGCCTCGGGCGTCGTTCCGCAGATCTCTGCCGTGCTCGGGCCCTGCGCCGGCGGCGCCGTCTACTCGCCCGCCATCACCGACTTCACGTACATGGTGCGCGGGACGTCGTACATGTTCGTCACCGGGCCCAACGTCGTGAAGACGGTGACCCACGAAGACGTGACGATGGAGGAGCTCGGGGGCGCGGACACGCACGCGGGCACGTCTGGCGTCGCGCACTTCGCGTTCGAGTCCGAGCTCGCGTGCCTCCAGGCGATCCGCGAGCTCTTCCGATTCATCCCGTCGAACAACGTCGATGACCCGCCCCGCGGCGCCGGCAACGACCCGCGCGACCGTCGCGATGAGGGGTTGATCGACATCGTCCCCGACAGCCCGAACAAGCCCTACGACATGCACGACGTGATCCGCCCCGTGGTCGACGGCGGCGAGTTCTACGAGGTGCACCGCGACTACGCCCAGAACATCATCTGCGGGTTCGCGCACCTGGGCGGCTTCAGCATCGGCGTGGTCGCGAACCAGCCCGCGGTGCTGGCCGGCGTGCTCGACATCGCCGCCTCCCTCAAGGCCGCGCGCTTCATCCGGTTCTGCGATGCGTTCAACATCCCGATCGTCACGCTCGAGGACGTCCCCGGCTTTCTCCCCGGCGTCGCCCAGGAGCACGGCGGGATCATCAAGCACGGCGCGAAGCTCCTGTTTGCCTATTGTGAGGCCACGGTCCCGAAGCTGACCGTCATCACGCGCAAGGCCTACGGCGGCGCGTACGACGTGATGAGCTCCAAGCACATCCGCGGTGACTTCAACGTCGCCTGGCCGACCGCCGAGATCGCGGTCATGGGCCCCAAGGGCGCGGTGGAGATACTCTACCGCAAGGAGATCGCCGAGAGTCCCGATCCAGCCGCGGCGACCGACGCGAAGATCGAAGAGTATCGCGCGAAGTTCGCCCACCCGTACATCGCCGCCTCGCGCGGCTACCTCGACGACATCATCGACCCGCGCGACACGCGCCCGCGCCTCATCGACGCGCTGGAGTCGCTGCAGGGCAAGCGCGATCGAAATCCGATGAAGAAACATGGGAACATTCCGCTCTGACGCGCCGACGCGATGTTCTCCAAGCTGCTGATCGCCAACCGCGGCGAGATCGCCATCCGGATCATCCGGGCGTGCCACGAGCTCGGCGTCCGCACGGTGGCCGTGTACTCGGACGCCGATGCACGTGCCCCGCACGTTCGCGCCGCCGACGAAGCGGTGCACATCGGACCGGCACCGTCGAGCGAGAGCTACCTGCGCGCGGATCGGATGATCGACGCGGCGCATCGGACGGGCGCCGAAGCGATCCATCCCGGCTATGGCTTTCTGGCCGAGCGCGCGTTCTTCGCGCGCGCGGTCACTGAAGCCGGCCTCGTCTTCGTCGGGCCGTCCGCCGAAGCGATCGAGGCGCTCGGCAGCAAGACGGCGGCGCGCACTCTGGCCGTCGCCTCCGGCGTCCCGATCGTCCCCGGCACGACCGAGGGCGTGCGCGATGCCGACGAGGCAGCGGAGATCGCGTCGCGCTTCGGCTATCCGGTGCTGCTCAAGGCGGCGGCCGGGGGAGGCGGGAAGGGGATGCGCGTCGTGCGACGCGAGATCGAGCTGGCCGGCGCGCTCGATGCCGCCCGGCGAGAGGCTCAGAACGCGTTCGGCGACGATGCGGTATACGTCGAGAAGTATCTCGAGGGTCCGCGGCACGTCGAGATCCAGATCCTCGGCGACACGCACGGCAACATCCTCTCGCTCGGCGAACGCGAGTGCTCGATTCAGCGCCGGCACCAGAAGATGATCGAGGAGGCGCCGAGCGTCGCCGTCACGCCGGAGATTCGGCGCGTGATGGGCGAGACGGCGGTGCGCGTGGCGCGCGCCGCGGGCTACGTCAACGCGGGCACGTGCGAGTTCCTGCTCGACGCCGAGGGCAATCACTACTTCCTGGAGATGAACACGAGGCTCCAGGTGGAACATCCGGTGACGGAGCTCGTCACGGGGATCGACATCGTGCAGTGGCAGCTTCGGGTCGCCGCGGGCGAGATGCTTCCATTCCGGCAGGAGGACATCACGCCACGCGGGTGGGCGATCGAGTGCCGGATCACGAGTGAGGATCCGCTCGACGGATTCCTGCCGAGCACCGGGCGCATCGCGCACCTGCACATCCCGAGCGGCCCCGGTGTGCGGTGGGATGGCGGGATCGAGGCGGGCAGCGAAGTCGGGCTCAACTACGACCCGATGCTCGCCAAGCTCATCGTGTGGGCGAGGACGCGCGAGCAGGCGATCGCGCGGATGCGCCGCGCGCTGCTCGAGCTGGTGATCGATGGAGTGGAGAGCTCCCAGGAATTTCACCTTCGGGTGATGGACGACGCGGAGTTCCAGCGCGGCGAGTTTTCGATCCAATGGCTCGAGCGTCGGCTGCCGGACCTGCTCGCGCAACGCGCGACCGACGAGGAGCTGCGGACGGCCGCGATCGCGGCGGCACTGCTCGCGGAGCGGGATCGCGGCCAGCGCACATCGGGCGCCGGGACGAACGCGCGCCGGAGCGGCGCGAGCACGCCGCCCGCCGGCATCGCGGCCATCGGCGACGAGGATTCCTCCCGCGAGTGGCGGCGGCAGGGTCGCCTCGAGGGCCTTCGCTGAATGTCACTCGTCGGCGAGTCCGGCCCGCCGCCGGACGCGATCTCGTTGCCACGGACGCTCGAGCTCACCATCGACTCGGTTGCCGCCGGCGGGGACGGCGTCGGACGATCCGACGGCCTCGTCGTGTTCGTCCCGAGGACGGCGCCGGGCGACGTCGTGCGCGTACGGGCCGAACCGCGCGGCGGCGGACGCTTCGCGCGCGGCGCCCTCGTCGAGCTCGTGCACGCGTCGCCATCACGCATCGAGCCACCCTGTCCGCATTACGTGCAGGACGACTGCGGAGGGTGTCAGCTCCAGCACATGCGTTACGACGCACAGGTGGAGGCCAAGCGCGCGATGATCCGCGACGCGCTCGTGCGCATCGCCCGGCGGGATGTGGAGCTGCCGGAGGTGCGCACCAGCCCGATCGCGTGGCGATATCGGCGCAAGCTGACGCTCGCGCTGCGCTGGGTGCGCGGCCGCTGGATCGCGGGACTGCATCCCTTTCACGATCCCGCGCACGTGTTCGACCTCGCCGACTGCCCGATCACGCAGGAGCCGGTGCTCGAGACCTGGCGCGAGATCATGCGCCATGCGCAACACTTCCCTCGCGTGCCCGCGTTGCGCGGCGCCGTGCGCATCGTGGATGGCGGCGCATCGTTCGTCCTCGAGGGAGCGAGCGCGTGGCCGCAGGCCAGGCGCCTGTTCGAGGCGGTGCCCGCGCTCACCGCGCTCTGGTGGCAGCCCGACGGCCATCGCCGGCGGCCCATCGCGCAGCGTGATCGCGAGGGCGATCATCGGGACAGCGCGTCCTTCGTGCAGGTGAACCCACGGGTCGCCGAGACGCTCCGCGAGCACGTGCTCGAGCGCGCACGCGCGTACGCGCCGGCGCGCGTCATCGATTGCCATGCCGGCAGCGGCGAAACCGCGGCGCGGCTCGCGGGTCCTGCGACCGAAGTCGTTGCCGTGGAGCTGGACCGCCACGCGGCCGCGGCGGCCGGCGCCCGCCTCGCGCCGCCATCTTGCGCGATCACCGGCGCAGTCGAGCATGTGCTTCCGGAGCTTCTGCCGGCCGACGTGGTCCTGCTGAACCCGCCGCGCACCGGGCTCGATCCCCGGGTGCCCGCGGCGCTCGAGGCGGTCGCCGCGGCGCCGCGCGGCGTGCTCTACGTGAGCTGCAATCCCGCCACGCTCGCGCGTGACCTCGCTCGCATGCCACGCTATCGGATCGCCTCCGTGCTCGGGTTCGACATGTTCCCCCAGACCGCTCACGTCGAGACGGTGTGCGAGCTCGTGCCGGTCGCGGGGGCGGGGGCGGGGGCGGGGGCGGGGGCGCACGCGGGAGT
>CAYLPM010000145.1:0-5405 GCA_964385525.1 uncultured Gemmatimonadaceae bacterium | reverse complement strand
GGTCGACTTCGCCCGCACCGCACGCATGAACTCGTCGGTGACCGCGACCGAGATGTTGAAGTTCGTCACCTGCGAGAGATCTTCCTTGCAGGTGATGAACTCCATGATGTCGGGATGATCGACGCGGAGGATGCCCATGTTCGCGCCGCGCCGCGTGCCGCCCTGCTTCACCGCGTCGGTGGACGCGTCGTAGAGCTTCATGAACGACACCGGCCCGCTCGCGACGCCGGTCGTCGAGCGCACCATCGAGCCCGTCTGCCGCAGCCGCGAGAACGAGAACCCCGTGCCGCCGCCGGACTGATGGATCAGCGCCATCCCGCGCAGCGTGTCGTAGATGCCGTTCTGCCCGTTGGAGAGCGCATCCTCCACCGGCAGGACGAAGCACGCCGAGAGCTGCCCGAGCGGACGGCCCGCGTTCATCAGCGTCGGCGAGTTGGGTTCGAACCGGCGCTGGGTCATCAGTCGATAGAACTCCTCCGCGACTGCGGACACCGCGCCATCGCTCGCGCCATACCGCCGGTCCGCCTCCGCCACCACGGTCGCGACCCTCCAGAAGAGCTGCTCTGGGGTCTCGACCGGCGTCCCCGTCTCGTCCTTGACGAGATAGCGCTTCTCGAGAACGGTGCGAGCGTTCTGCGAGAGCGTCACGGGACCGGTGGGCGGATGGGAGGGCTGGAGCATGGGGACATCTCTCCGGAAGATTGATACGGTGTCAAGGAGGACGAGCGAGGCGGGACCGGCAAGCATCGAACCGGCGGGGGGTGACCGCGGGCGCGCATGTTACCCGTACTCGTGTATCCGCGCAAGCCTACCTCTACGTCCGGCGACGGCAAGGACTTACGGTTTCAACATCACGAATCGCGGACGACCCCGATGTTTTCCACGTGACCGCGCCGTGATGCTGGCGTGACACTGGCGGCGATCCGTCCTTCAGACGACCGACCCGCTCAACGTGGCACCGCCCCGAACCTCTAAACATATCACACCAAACGGCTTCGTTGCACCCGGCCTCGGCGCTCGACCCGGAAGTGGTGATTACGATCACTCGACGACGCCGGCGCCGCTGAGCCCCCCGAGCGGCCGGTCCGGCGGTGGACTTGCCTGGACTCACGTGCGCTGCATCGCACGTGCCGACGGTTCAGCGTATTGGCGATTCCCTGATCGGAAATTCGCCGCGCCGATGCCGAGCCTGCAGCTCGACGTAGCTCCGTACGGTGCGCGCGATCCGTTCGCGCATCTCCGGCGTCGTCGCCCGCACGACCCGCGCAGGGACGCCGAGCACCAGGGAGTTCGGCGGGACCGTCATTCCCTCCGTACACACCGCCCCCGCACCCACGATCGACCCACGCCCCACGACGACATGATTGAGGATGATCGCGCCCATGGCGATGAGGCAGTCGTCCTCGACGGTTGCGCCGTGGACGATCGCCCGGTGCCCGATCGCGACGCGCGCGCCGATCACTGTCGGCACGCCGGCATCGACGTGAATCACCGTCCCGTCCTGCACGTTCGACTCCGGGCCGATCGTGATCGCCGCGGTGTCGCCCCGAACCACCGCCGCCGGCCAGATCGACGCGTGGGCCCCGAGCGTCACATCGCCGCAGACGATCGCGGCGGGGTGAATGAACGCGGTGGGATCGATGAACATTCAGAGGCTGGCTGACGGGGGCTGACGGGGGAGGATCGGCGGTGGGGTGCGGAGGTCACCGGACGTCGACCGCAGAGGAACACAGAGAAACCGCGCAGTCCTCTGCGATCCTCCGCGCCGTCCTCTGCGATCCTCCGCGGTTCAGGGAAGTTCCACCTGCCATGAAGCGACTCGGAATCAGTCCACTAGAACCCTGTTCCCATCGTGAGGTACACGCTCACCGACGACTCGGCCCGCTCACGCCCCAGATACGGCGCGGCGACACCGACCCTGAACCGATACGGAAAGTCGTACGACAACACCGCCGCATCGAGAATCAACTCCGCGCCCGCCGACGCGATCCACTCGCCGGCGAAACCGGACGTCGGACACGCGAGCCCCGTTCGCGGCGCCGCCGGACACCATGTCGTCGCCCCCTCGGTGAACACCGTCAGTGACGAGCGGTCGAAGAAGAGCGGCAGCAACCGATACCCGCGCGCCGGCATCCAGAGCGGCGCGCGATACTCGGCGGCCGCTCCCAGCGCGCGGATCCCGCGCACGCTCTGCACCGGAAAGCCCCGCACGCCGAACGTGCGGCGCGAGTCCCCGAGCTGGATCCCCGGCGCGAGCGTGACCGAGCTGCCGCTCGTTCCGCCGATTCGGAACCGCTCGAACGTCTCGTGCTCCGTCCACCCCGCCGCGCCGCGCAACGCTAGCACGTGGTGTGAAAAGCCCGGCAGATCGAGCGCCGCGAACGCGTTGGCCGTGGCAATGAGCCTCGTCGCGGCGCGCGCCAGCGGGCCGGTCGACCACCGCTGCTCCGCGAAGCCGCTCAGAGAGATGCCATTCTCCGGAGAAATCGCCAGCGCGGGTGACGTGGCGTTCGACCAGCCGGCCGAGAGGTGGACCGCGCGTTGATTGCTCGCCGGCACGATGCCGAGCTCGTCGCGGAGCGGCTCCGGATCCGTGCGATACTCGAACCGCTCGAGCTCGGCGCCGAGCTGGGCATAGGCGAACGTCCGGTAGCGCGGACGCGACAGGCCCAGCGACGCCACCACTCGGCTCTCCGTCTCACTCAGCTCACCGCCGCCCTCGAGCACGAACGGCGCGTTCCGCCTGCGCTCCACTCCGAGATCGATCACCGGCTGACCGAGTCCGGCGTACCGCCAGTACATCTCCGCGCCGTACACCTCGCCATCCGACGAACCGGACGCCTGGAGGAAGTACGAGTGACGTTGGACGAGATCGCTCGCACTCGTGAGTCCGCCGAACAGGGCCCGCTCGTCCGTCACGTCGAAGACCGTCGGCAGCCAGTAGCGCGGGATGAGCGAGCGCCAGGGCGAATACCGGGTGACCGGACCCTGCAGCTCGGCAGGCGGCGTCGGCGCGGGCGTACCGTTCGGCGACGCATCATCGGCGGTGGATCGAATGTCCTCGGCCGCGAGCTGGAGTGCCCCGACGCCGATGTGATAGCCGTCGGCTCGATAGTGCGTCGCGGCGATCGTCGCGCCGTCGGGCGACACGGCCGGCTGGAGGAGCGCGGTTCGCGCATCGCTCACCCGGCGCGTACCCGGCGCGAGCGCGGGGATCGGCGCCGCCGGATCGATCGCCGCACCCGAGGGGACGATGTACAGGTCGCTCGCCTGGGTGAGATCGGAGCTGTAGAGGATGTACGTGCCGTCGGGCGACCACGCCGGCGCGCCGTTGACGGCGAGCGTCCGCGCGAGCACGCGCGTCGCGCCGCCGAGCGTGTCGATCACGACGACCTCGCTCGATCCGCCGTACGTCCAGCGCACCGCCGCGATCCGAGTGCCATCCGGCGACCACCGGGGAGCGCTCCACTGCGTGTCGGGGTGCGCGCGCGTGATCACGGTCACCCGCCGTCCATCGCGGGTCACCCGCGCCAGTTGCGTGGTACCGAGTCCGGCGCGGACCGCCACGATCGCGCCATCTGCACGAGCGTCCGGGGAGGCGAGGCGCCCGCCGTGCGTCAGCCGCTCCACGCGCGACCCTCGCTGCACGTAGAGGTCGGACCGGACGGTGTACGGAGAGACGTAGTCGGGCTGCGAGAACAGCAACCCGCCGTCCGCCAGGGGAACGTTCGGGTCGACGGCGTTGCGGCGCCCCAGGCGACGCCGCCGCCCGTCGAGCCCGACCTGATACGCACCGGGGAGCTCTCGTCCAGTGCTCGCCGCGAAGACGAGCGTCGAGTCGTCCCTCCAGCGCGGGTAGAACGCATACCGGCCCTCTCGCGTCAGCTCGCGCCACGCGGCGAGGGGGGCCGTGGGATCACCGGTTCCGCCCAAGGTGGGCGTCCGCGCTCCCCACGACTCCGTGGCCGCGTACAACGAATCGCCCCACTCGTCCCAGGCGTCCGAGAACGAGATGCCGAAGCTGCGCCGGGCGGCGCGGTTCAGCAGGAACGGAATCGCCGTGCCGCTCGAGCGCTCGACATACTCGGCGACGGCCTCGGGGCCGCGCGTGTCACCGAGATGGTCGAACAGCAGCGATCCGTACGCGTACGCGGACTGCCCGCCTGGAAAGCGCGGCGTCGCCAGACTCAGCTCGTCGAGTCGCGGCACGAGCGCATCCAGCGCACTGGCGCGCGCGATCGTGCGATGCTCCGTCCCGGCCAGCCTGCCGAATCCCGTGATTCGCGATTCGTAGTAGACGGCCAGCCCCTCGGTGAGCCACCGCGGGCTGTACTCGTTGGGAAACAGGAATGGATTGCGGCCGAAGATCCACTGCGCGGCGCGCCACCATCCGCGAGTGCGGTCGAGATGGAAGATGTGCGTCAGCTCGTGCGTGATGACGAGTGCCAGCCAGTCGTGGTAGTAGCGCAGGCTCTCACCCTCCGCGGGCGGATGCGCGTAGACCACGATGCGGTTGGTGGGAAACTGCGTCGCCCAACCATTGCTGAAGTCGGCATCGTCGGAGATGACGATGTCCACGATCCCGCGTGGCGGCACGAGCTCCGACGCGAGCTGCGCGTAAACCGCCTCGGCGCTCGAGGCCGCGCGACGCGCGAGGGGCTCGAGCGCGGGGACGAAGTGAACGCGGAGATGCGCACTCTCGATCGTCCGCCAGTCCGCATGGGGAGAAAGCTGCGCCTCGGCGCGCGCGGCGGCGAGCCCGCCCAGAACGACGAGGACGAACGTCTGCCCTGCGCGCACGAGCGGACGAACGGTCACCGCCATGCTCCCGCACGCAGTCGGCGGAAGTAACGCTCCAGTCCATCCGCGACGCCGAGCGCGTAGCGCTCCTGAAACTCGTCGGTGCGCACGGCATACTCCTGCTCGGGGAGCATGATGAACGCGCCCTCGCACAGCACCGACGGCATCCACGTCTGTCGCACGACCGCGAGATTGTCGTAATAGACGCCGAGGTCGCGCAGGCCCATCCAGTGCACCATGCCGCGTTGCACCTCGCGTGCGAGCGGCACCGAGGGCGGGTGGAAGTAGTACGTCCCCGTGCCGTGGGCGGTGAAGGGATTCACGCCATCCGGAAGCGCGTTCAGGTGAATCGAGACGAACGCGTGCCCATCCACCTGCCGCGCCATGATCGGCCGGTCCGCGAGGCCGAGCGTGTCGGGCGTGGACCGCGTCATGATCGCGGTCGCGCCGCGCTCCTCGAGAATGCGCTGCAGATGTCGCGCGATCGCGAGCACCGGCACGGCTTCGTACAGGCCCGTGGGGCCGGTCGCGCCGGCGGGCGGATGCCCGGCATCGACGACGATCCGGAGTCCGGCCAGCGGCCGCGCGGGATCGACCACCGGGGG
>CAYLPM010000144.1:0-3550 GCA_964385525.1 uncultured Gemmatimonadaceae bacterium | reverse complement strand
GCACCACCCTCGCATCCGCGAGCTCACGACCGAGCAGCGCGTCCTCCGCCACCTGCCGCTCGCCGAAGGTCCGCAGACGTCGCTGCGCTTCCTCTCGCGTCACGCCGGGCCGCAGTCGCGCGACACTCATCAACCAGCCCCAGCCCGGCCTGTCGATGTCGCTGTCGGCGAGCTCGCCGATTGCGGTCAGCGGCCAGGCCTCGATCGGAATCCATAGCGCGGGCGCGAGCGCCACGCGGGTCCCGCGGAAGTTGCGCGGCGCCACACCGATGATCGTGAACTGCGCCCCGTTCAGGCGCACCGTGCGTCCGAGTACGGCGCTGTCGGCGCCGAAGGCGCGCGTCCACAGTCCGTGGCTCAGCACCGCGACCGGAACCCGAGCGCCGGGCCGATCCTCGTCCGGGCCGAAGGTGCGTCCGAGCGACGGGCGAGTCCCGAGCACGTCGAAGTAG
Source organism: uncultured Gemmatimonadaceae bacterium (assembly GCA_964385525.1). Taxonomy (GTDB): domain Bacteria; phylum Gemmatimonadota; class Gemmatimonadetes; order Gemmatimonadales; family Gemmatimonadaceae; genus DATKCV01. Next base: position 3,098 of record CAYLPM010000144.1, on the reverse strand, counting down.
TTGCCGGAGACGATGCCGCCCTGGATGATCGTCGCCCCCCCGGCGCCGCCGAGGCTCAGCGACATCTCGCGCGAGCGGTACGCGGCGACCTCGGCGAAGAGGCCCAGCTCGTCGCGCACGAGCTTGTACGCCGGATACGACTTGGTCGTGCCCTCGAGCTCCACCAGCGTCGAGGGATCCGTGACGCCCGGGAGCGGCCGCAGAACGAGGGCATCCACGAGCCCGAAGATCGCGATGTTCGCCCCGATGCCGAGCGCGAGGGAGAGGATCGCGACGAGCGCGAAGCCGGGCGCGCGCGCGAGCGTGCGTACGGCGTAGCGAAGGTCCTGGCGCAACGCGCCAACCAGTTCCGTTCGTCTCATGCTCCGCTCCCGTTGGTGTTCGATGGCGCGGCACGCTCCGCGGACGCGCTCGTAGTCCCCGAATCGCTCGATCGCCTCCCGCCGCGCCGCGGCGAGATCGAGTCCGCGCGCCAGGTTGTCCTCGATCCGCAGCTCGATGTGCGTATGAAGCTCGTCGTCCACATCGGCAGCCGGATCCGGTCGAAGAAAGCGGAGGTAGCGGCGCCACGCGGGCACGCGGTCGTGCTCGGCGCTCATGCCGGCTGCTCCGTGGACTGGAGCACTTTGCCGACGGCATTGGTGAAGGCGCCCCACGCCGAGACCTCCGCCCGGAGCTGGGCGCGGCCGCGCGCCGTGAGTCGATAGAACTTCGCGCGGCGCTTCGTCTCGGTGAGTCCCCACTCGGCGGTCACCCACTCGCGCCGCTCGAGGCGGTGCAGGGCTGGGTAGAGCGAGCCTTCCTCGATGCGCAGCACGTCGTCGGTCACGCGCTCGATCCAGCGGGCGATGGCGTAGCCGTGGCGCGGCCCCCACGAGAGGGTCTTGAGGATGAGCACGTCGAGCGTGCCCTGGAGGAGGTCGACGGTGGGCGGCGTGGGCGTCATACCAAGACGTTCTATGGGTGACGCCAGAATACCACCCGGCCGGGAGCGCGTCAAGCCGCGCGCCGGCCGCCGATCAGTCCCGTTGCAGCACCCGGCCGCCGGTCAGGCTCGTCTGCAGCGCGGGCCGCCGATCAGTCCCGTTGCAGCACGACGTGCACTTCCATGCCGTCGATCACGCCCATCGACTCGAGCTGATCCTCGCCGCCGACGAAGACGAGCCGGCGGAGGAACGAATCGCCGTCGTGCTCGATGTGCAGCCTGTTCTGCTGCGTGATCCACCACGTGCCCTCCAGCAGCGCGGCCTCGCCGATGTAGTCGCCCAGCTGTGGCACGAGGTAGCTCCCGCCGGACGCGCCGCCATCGAAGAGGAGCAGCGTGATCGAGCCACCTTCGTCGAGCACGTCGTAGTTCGTCCCGTCGACGTTCACGACGAATACGACCGCGCGCCAGGTCCCGATCGCCTGGAATGGTTCTTCGGTGCCGGTCGGTTCGTCGTCGTCATCGCAGGACGCGGAGCTCGCGACCATCGCCGCGAGCGCAAGAACACGAACGGTGTAGCGGAACGCCTGACGAACAGTGAGCATGGATCCTCCGGGATGGGTTCATTCCCAAGATGGAGCCGTGCGCACGGGACAGGGAGGTGCGCGCGGTCGCACGCACGAGACCTCCGTCAGACGACACGCGGTCACCGGTCTCCGATGTCACGCGACAACGGATTTCTTCACACGGTCGAACGCATCGGACGCAGCGGCACCGGCGTCCAGGAACGCCCTGAGATGTTCGACGCACCGGTCGTGAAGGTGCCAGGGTCGTCGGCGTATGACCTGCGGGCGTCAGTCGTACGCGACCCGCGGATCGGTCTTCGCATACGCGATGTCCGTGAGCAGGTTCACCGTCACGAACACGAGGCTGAGGAAGAGCACCGAGCCCTGGATCGCGGGAAGGTCGCGCCGCGCGATCGCGTTCACGACGTAGCGCCCCAGCCCCGGCCAGCTGAAGATCGTCTCCGTCAGGATGCTCCCCGTCAGATAGTAGCCGAAGTCGAGTCCGAGCACGGTGATCACGGGGATGAGCGCGTTGCGGAACGCGTGCCGCACGACGACAGTGCGCTCCCGCAGCCCCTTCGCGCGCGCGGTGCGTACGAAGTCGCTGCCCAGCATCTCGAGCATCGCCGAACGCGTCATGCGCGCGAGGAAGGCGATGGATCGCATGCCGAGCGCGAGCGCGGGCAGGATGAGGTACTCGATGCCTCCGTACCCCGACGGCGGCAGCCAGCGGAGATGCACCGCGAAGAGCAGGATGAGGATCAGCCCCACCCAGTACACCGGGAACGAGATGCCGAGGTACGCGCCGGCGAGACTGAGTCGATCGAGCCATCCGCCGGGCCAGTACGCACTGAGCACGCCGATCGTGATCCCGATCGTGGCGGCGAGCACCATCGCCGCGAGCGCGAGCTGGAGCGTACGCGGGAAGCGCTCGAGGATGTCCTGTCGGATGGGCCGATTGGTGATGTAGGAGCGGCCGAGATCACCGCGAACGACCCCGGCCGCGTAGTGCCCGAACTGCACGGGAAGCGGATCGTCGAGTCGCAGCTCGGCGCGGAGCCGCGCGATCGTTTCCTCGTCCGCCCGCTCTCCCACCATCGACATGACCGGATCACCGGGCGCGACGTAGAGCAGGAGAAACACGACCACGAGCACGCCGAAGAGCGTGGGGATGGCGAGCAGCAGGCGGCGGAGGATGAAGGAGGTCAAAGAGAAGGGGAGAGAGGTGGGGGTGGGGCCGACTACCCCCCGATCTTCACTTCCCGGAAATCCTGCCCGTTGAACACGACCGGCACCTCGAACCCCGTGATCCACGGCTGAATCGCGAACAACTCGCGGTAGTGAAAGAGGTAGAGCATCGGCGCATCGGCGAACGCGAGCGAGTCGGCCTGCCGGTACAGGGCGACGCGCGTGGAGTCGGTGAGCTCGCGGCGCGCGCGCGCGACGAGCTGATCGTACGCCGGGTTGGTGTAGAACGAGACGTTGCCACCGACGCCGTGGTTCGCGCTGTGGAGCAGCGGGTAGAGGAAGTTCTCGGCGTCGGGGTAGTCGGCGAACCAGTCCTTCACGATCATGTCCGTCTGGCCGTTGCGCGCCGCCTCGCGCAC
>CAYLPM010000143.1:0-2259 GCA_964385525.1 uncultured Gemmatimonadaceae bacterium | reverse complement strand
ACGCAGGACTGCTCAAGATCGTCCAGTGAGCTCGGCCCGCCAGCGTGCCGCGCTCTCGGCGCTCGATTCCGTTCGCTCGAAGGCCACCCGACTCGATCCGGCGCGCAACGCGGATGAGAATGCCGCCGACATCATCGATGTCTGGAGCGCGGTCGAGACGGCGCTCCGCTCGCTGCTCGGGGGTTCGGCCCTCGCCGGCCAGGGGCTGATTCACGAGACGCGGCAGCGCCAGCTCATCACCTTCGAGCAGGCCAACCTGCTCGCGGCGTCGCTCGCCGTCCGCGACCGCGCCCAGCGTACGGACTACTCGCCCAACGCGACCGATGTCACCACGGCGCGCGATGCCTACCGCGCGCTGGAGGATGGCCTGATGTCCGAGCCGACGGCGGAGGCGGTGCCGGTCGTGGTGACGAACGGCCAGCCGGCTGCGGACGCCCGGACCACGACGGTAATCCGGCCACATCGCCGGATCCCGCTGATCCTCGTGGTCGCCGTGGTGCTGCTCGTGGCCGGGCTCCTCGCGGCCTGGTATTTCATGTGGGGGCCGGCCAGTGATGCGGCGTACGAGCGAGGTGTCGCGCTCTATCGCAACGGCAGCCCGATCGCGGCGCGCGCCCAGTTCGTCCGTGCCGCCGAACGTGACCCGGACGACGCGCGGCCGCACATCTATCTTGGCCGCATCGCCCGCGAGGAGCGTGACTATCCGTCGGCGCGTCGCGAGCTCGAGACCGCGATCCGGCTGGACCCCGAGAATGCGCTGGCGTTGCGCGAGATGGGCTCGCTGATGCTGGTCTCGGGCAACTATGAACTCGCGCGCAATTTCTACGTGCGCGCCATCGAGGGCGACCCCAGCGACCCGATCGCGCTCGGCTACCTCGGCTGCGCGCTGGTGCGGCTGGGACGGGTGGCGGAAGCGTTGCGCTTCATCGAGCGCGCGGGTCAGGGTCCATGGCAGCAGTGCGCGGCCGGCTCGATGCCGCCCATGTCGATGCCGCCCCCGACCTGAGTCGCTGGCGAGCCCGGCACGGACGGTGCTCCATCGTCCGTCGCGCGGCACCACGGGAGGGTCGGTGGACGGCGGAGTGACTGGTCCCTCGGTCCCGCGCATCGACGGCCGTTCACCCTCACTCCGTCCTGCCCACTCTCGCATCGGATGTCCGCCACCGCGCTCCCCGTTCTGGATCATTCCTCGGTCGTCCGGTCGCGTCTCGCGAACGGGCTCACTGTGCTGCTGCGGCGCGACGCCAGCGCACCTGTGGTCGCCGCGGTCACGTATGTGAAGGCCGGATACTTCGACGAGACGGATGACGTCGTGGGGATCGCCCATGTCCTCGAGCACATGTTCTTCAAGGGGACGGCACGGCGCGGCGTCGGCGAGATCGCGAAGCAGACCAAGGCGAGCGGCGGCTACCTCAACGCCGGCACCATTTACGATCACACGAGCTACTACGTCGTGCTGCCGTCCGCGGGCTTCGAGGCCGGCCTCGAGGTGCAGGCGGATGCGTACGCCGGTTCCGTGATCGACGCCGGGGAGCTGGCGCGCGAGCTCGAGGTCATCATCCAGGAAGCCAAGCGGAAGTCGGACAACCCCGCCGCCGTCGCAACGGAAACGCTGTACGAGCTCCTGCACGACCGGCACCGGATGCGGCGCTGGCGCATCGGACGGGAGCCGGGATTGCGGGCGCTGAGCCGTGACGACCTCGTCGCGTTCTACCGGAATTTCTACCGACCATCCAACACGATCCTGTCGATCGTTGGCGACGTGGATGTCGATGCGACGATGTCGATGGTCGAGCGACTGTACGGATGGATCCCCGATACGCCCGTGACCCGGACGCCGGGGCCGGCCGAGCCGCCGCACACGGGATTCCGGTACCGCGAGCTGTCGGGGGACGTCGCGCAGACGCAGCTCGTGCTCGGGTGGCGGACTCCGGAGACGCTGCACTCGGACACGCCGCTGCTCGATCTCGCCGCCGCCGTGCTTGGCACCGGCCGCGCCTCGCGGCTGTACCGCGCTGTCCGGGAGCGCAAGCTCGCTTCCTCGGTCGCCGCCTACAACTACACGCCGACCGAGCTCGGGGTGTTCGTCGTGCACGCGGAGACTCCGCCCGAGCGGGCGGTGGACGCGGCGCGCGCGGCGTGGGAGCAGATTCGCGATGTCCGCGAGGCGGGCGTCGGGCTGCACGAGCTGGAGCGCGCGCGGCGCGTGTTCGAGGCTCGCTGGATTCGCCGGCTCGAATCGATGGAGGGCCAGGCGAA
>CAYLPM010000142.1:0-1589 GCA_964385525.1 uncultured Gemmatimonadaceae bacterium | reverse complement strand
GGAAACCAGAGCGCGCCCGGCGCGAAGCCGAACGCCGACGCGATCAGCGTGATCGAGTGCGCGACGGTGAACGACGTCACGACGAGGATGAGCGGCCGCAGTCGCCGGAACGGAATGACGAGGCAGAACACGAACAGCAGGTGGTCGAGCCCGTCGAGGATGTGCTCGAACCCGAGCGGGACGAAGCGCAGCGCCGCCTGGTGCCAGCGCGGGTCGAGCCGCACCAGCCCCGGATCGCCATCGTAGCGGAAGACGCGCTCGCCGCCGTCGGCCGAGGGTGGGAGGAAGCGCAGGACGGTCGTCGTGGTGATCCCGAGGTGTGCCCACGCCGGGTGGATCGAGAAGCGCGACGAGTCCGAAGCGATCGGATACTCTAGCATCACGTCGAGCAGCGCCTGCTGCCACGGAAGCTCGGTGTCCGCCGGCAGCGGTGGCGCGACAACGCCGGCGGCGGCGCTCTCGTATGTCTCGAAGGAACGGTCCGAGGGGAGCGCGATGCGCGTCGCGACGATGCGGGCGTCGCCGAGGGCGGTGTCGTCCTCGTAGAGCCGCACGTAGCCGGCGAGCCACAGCTGCGCGGCATCGGCGAGCAGCGGTTCGAGCGCCCGGAGGTCGAGGTACACGGAGTCGCGCAGCGGGAACTCGACGTCGCGGATCGACTCGAGCGGCACGCGGACGACGAGCCGCATCACGTTCCCCTCGGGCTTCACGAACGCGATCACGGTGACGCTAGGCGGGATCTCGTGCGTCGAGGCAGCGGTGGGCAAGGCGAGCAGCAGTGCCGCGGTCAGCAGGGCCATGAGGGCGGGCCGGCCGCGACGATGGGACGGGGCCGCGCCGGTCTCGCTGCCCCCATCGCGGGGATGTACGAGGACCTCGCTGCCGCTCGTGCGCAGGGGACGAAGGGTGCCGCGAACGTCGCGGGTGCCGGAACTACTGCTCACGTCGGAAAGGACTCGCGGAGACGGGTGAAGGGATTCTGGACGGACCGGGAGGGTGGTCGTAGAATGGGTGGCCGGCGCCGCTACGGGCCACACGAACGAACTTACACGCCGACCCCTCGGGCGAAAGTGCGCGGGGCACGCAATCCTGACAGGAGATGGAGATGACGGGGAAGCGCAAGATCGTACTCGGAGCGACCCTCGTGGGCGCGATCGCGGTGCTGGCGGTCGGGCAGGCCATGCTGCAGGCGTCGCAGGCGAACGCCGTGCAGGCTCCGATGTTCGAGGTGGATCCGTTCTGGCCCAAGCCGCTGCCGAATCACTGGCTGCTCGGCGCGGCAATCGGCGTCGGCGTTGATTCGCGCGATCACGTCTTCATCACGCACCGGCCGGAGACGCTGAACCAGCGAACCGAGGCGGGAGCCGCGACGGATCCGCCGACCGGCGAGTGCTGCGCGCCGGCGCCGAACATCCTCGAGTTCGACCCGGAGGGCAACCTCGTCAAAGGCTGGGGCGGCGCGGCCGAGGGATACACGTGGCCCGTCTCCAACCACGGCCTGTCGATCGACCACATGGACAACATCTGGATCGGCGGCAACGGGCAGGGCGACTCGCACGTGCTCAAGTTCACGCGCGACGGCCGCTTCC
>CAYLPM010000141.1:0-7236 GCA_964385525.1 uncultured Gemmatimonadaceae bacterium | reverse complement strand
CTGCCGGTGGCGCTGGCGAACCTGATGGGGGAGCGCGTGCAGGACACGGAGCTCATGATGGCGGGGTCGGTGTTGACGGTGATGCCCGTGCTGGTAGTGTTCCTGTTCCTGCAGCGGTATTACATGGCGGGAATCATGGTCGGGAGCGTGAAGGGGTGAAGAAAGGTGGTCAGTGATCGGATACGAGTCGTCAGTAGCCAGTGAACGGCCGTGCGGCAGTTGATGGTGACCAGTCGACAGGGGTGTGATGAGATTCCGGGTCAGAGCAGCGGTCGGCATTGGAGGGATCTGGCTGCTGGCGGCGTGCGGGTGGTTGCAGGGGCGTGGGAGTGCCGCGCCGCCGGCGGACAACGCGGTGGCGCCGCCGAGGGTGCTCGAATCGTTCGAGCGGCTCTCGGCGTGGCGCGCGATTCCGTCGGATGGGGTGAGCCTCGAGCTGGCGGTGGACAGCGGCCGTAGCGGCAGCGCGATGCGCATGGACATGGATTTCCACGGCCGGGGCGGGTACGCGATCGCGCGCACGCCGGTAGCGGTCGAGCTGCCGGAGAACTACGAGTTCAGCTTCTGGGTCCGCGGCGACATCGGGCCCAATGATCTCGAGTTCAAGCTCATCGATCCGAGCGGGGACAACGTCTGGTGGCGCAACCAGCGGCGGTTCGAGTTTCCGGGCGAGTGGCGGAAGGTCACGATCAGGAAGCGGCACATCGAGTTCGCCTGGGGGCCGGCCGGCGGCGGCGAGATGACGAACGTCGCGGCGATCGAGATCGTCGCGACCGCCGGCACCGGCGGGCGCGGGTCGATCTGGATCGATGAGCTGACCTTCACGCCGCTTCCCCCGGAGCGTCCGTACGATCTCGTCCCGGCCGTCACCGCGTCTTCCTCGCGCCGCTTCAACGGTCCGGATCGCGTGCTCGACGCGGATTCGTCATCGGCGTGGCGCAGCTCGGCCGCCGGCGCGCAATCGATCTCGCTCGACTTCCTCCGCCGGCGCGAGCTCGGCGGGCTCGTGATCCACTGGATGGATGGCGAGCACGCGCGGGACTACGCCATCCAGATCTCCGGCGACGGCACGCAATGGGACACGTTGCGCATCGTGCGCGGCGGGAACGGCGGGCGCGACCACCACTGGCTCCCCGAGACGGATGCGCGCTTCCTGCGCATCGCGATGTCGCGTGCCGCCGGCGAGCAGTACGGGATCGCGACCCTCGATGTCGAATCGTTGGACTGGGCGCCGACGCACAACGATTTTCTCACACGGATGGCCGACGATGCGCCGCGCGGGCACTTTCCGCGCTACCTCACGCGCGAGCAGTCGTACTGGACGGTGGTCGGCGTCGACGGCGGGGAGCACGAGGGGCTCCTCAACGAGGACGGCATGCTCGAGATCGGGAAGGCGATGCTCTCGATCGAGCCGTTCCTGCGCGTCGGCGACAGGCTCATCACCTGGGCCGATGTGACGGTTCAGCAGACGCTCGCCGAGGGATCGCTTCCCATACCGTCCGTGCGCTGGGATGCCGGGCCGCTCGCGCTCGTGGTGACCGCCTTCGCGACCGGCGAGCCGGGCGCGGAGCTCATGCATGCACGCTACCGCGTCACCAACACCTCCGCGTCGCGGACGACGGGGACGCTGTATCTCGCATTGCGGCCGTTCCAGGTGAACCCGCCGTGGCAGTTCCTCAACCTGCAGGGCGGCGCGGCGCGCATCCGCATCCTCGAGCACGAGGGAGGCGTCGTGCACGTCAACGCGGGCGAGCGCCGGATCGTCCCGGTCACGACACCTGCGGCCTTCGGCGCCGTGTCGTTCGATCAGGGGGCGATAACCGACTTCCTGCGGGCGGGCAGACTGCCGCCCGCGGCGGCCGTGATCGACGAGACCGGCGCCGCCGCGGGCGCGCTCGAGTATCCGATCTCGCTCGCGCCGGGCGAATCACGCGACGTGTGGCTCGACATACCGTTCGACCGCGGCGCCCCCGCGGGCACGCCGCGACAGAGCGAGGCGCAAGCGAGCGCGCACGGCGAAGCGCGACTCGTGGAGGCGGTTCGTACGTGGCAAGAGACGCTCGGCCGCGTGACCGTCGAGCTCCCGGCATCGGCCGAGCACGTGGCGAACACGCTCGAGAGCACACTCGCCTACATCCTCATCAACCGCGATGGGCCCGCCATTCAGCCCGGCTCGCGCTCGTACGAACGATCGTGGATCCGCGACGGATCGCTCACGTCGGCGGCGCTCCTGCGGCTCGGGCATCCCGAGCCGGTGCGCGAGTTCATCGAATGGTTCGCGCCGTTCCAGTATCCGGACGGCAAGGTCCCGTGCTGCGTCGATGCGCGGGGCGCCGATCCGGTCCCCGAGCACGACAGTCACGGACAGCTCATCTACCTGATCGCCGAGTACTATCGCTACACGGGCGATCGGGACTTCGTGGCGCGTCTGTGGCCGCACGTGCACCGCGCCGTCGCGTACATCGAGTCGCTCCGCCAGCGGCGCATGACCGACGAGTACCGGTTCGAGCGGCCGGCGTTCTTCGGCATGGTTCCAGAATCGATCAGTCACGAGGGCTACTCGGCCAGGCCCATGCACTCGTACTGGGACGCGTTCTTCGTGCTCAAGGGCCTGAAGGATGCAGCCTGGCTCGCGAGTGAGCTCGAGCGCGAGGATGATCGCGCGCGGATCGCCCGCCTGCGCGATGACTTTCGCCGGACGCTGCTCGAGTCGTTCCGCCTCACGATGCAGGAGCACGACATCGATTATCTCCCGGGATCGGTCGAGCTGGGCGACTTCGATGCGACGTCGACGACGGTCGGCATCGCGCCCGCCGGGGAGCTGACGCGGCTGCCCGCCGAGGCGGTGGAGCAGACCTTCGAGCGCTACCTCGCGGAGACGACGGCAAGGAGCGAGGGGGCGCGGGAATGGGACGCCTACACGCCCTACGAGCTTCGCACCGTCGGCACGTTCGTCCGCCTCGGGCGAAAGGCGGACGCGCACCGCCTGCTCGACTGGTTCTTCCGCGACCAGCGCCCCCGTGGCTGGAATCACTGGGCCGAAGTGGTGTGGCGCGATGCGCGCGAGCCGCGCTTCATCGGCGACATGCCACACACGTGGGTCGGCTCCGACTACGTGCGGTCGGTGATGGACATGTTCGTCCACGAGCGCGAGCCCGACGTGGCGCTGGTGATCGGCGCCGGCATCCCGGAGGCGTGGGCGCGCGAGGACTCGGGTATCGTGGTGCGCAACGTCCGCACCCATCACGGAAGGCTCAGCTACACGCTGCGCGCGACCGGGGATGAGGCGACGTTCGTGCTCTCCGGTGATGTCGTGGCGCCGTACGGCGGGATCGTGATCAGGTCACCGATCGACCGGCCGGTGCGGGAGGCGCTGGTGGATGGGCGGGCGGCCGGGACGAACGCCCAAGGGGAGATCGTGGTGCACGGAGTGCCGGCGACGGTCGTCGTGAGGCACTGAAGATCGCCGGATGAACCGGATCGATGACTCGGCAGAGTCGCGGCGTTCGACCGATGGGGCGATCCCTGCCCTACACCAGCACTCCGCTCGTCTCTTCGACCAGCGCGTCCCCATGCGTCCTGATCACCCTCGCGTAGAACTTCGCGGACGCCTTGGGCGTGCGCCGCTGGCTCGCGTAGTCGACGTGGATCAGGCCGAAGCGCCGGGAGAAGCCGAGGCTCCACTCGAGATTGTCGAGGAGCGACCAGGCGAAGTAGCCGCGCAGATCCACGCCGGAGCAAATCGCGTGGTGGGCGGCGCGGAGGTGGTCGCGAAAGTAGGCAACGCGCAGCGGGTCGGGGTGCGGCTCGCCCTCGGCCTGGGGCGGGTCGTAGAACGCGGCGCCGTTCTCGGTGATGTAGAGGGGAGTCTTCCCGTAACGGTCGGTGACCCATCGCAGCACGCGAGTGAGCGCCGGCGCGAACACTTCCCAGCCCGTCTCGGTGTGGGTGTGCTGCGGCTGACGCACGCCGCTGGCCCGGACCGGGAGCGCGAGCGGGTCGTTGCGCGAGACGCTGCGCGTGTAATAGTTGATGCCGAGCCAGTCGATCGGTGTGCGGATCGCGCGGAGGTCGTCGTCGGGGAAGTCGGGCCATGCCTCGCCGAAGATCTCGCGCATTTCCTCGGGATACGAACCGAAGAAGATGGGGTCGAGATACTGACGGTTCATGTAGGCATCGGCGCGCGCGGTGGCGGCGATGTCGTCGGCCGATTCGGTGGCCGGATACTTGGGCTCGAGGTTGACGACGATCCCGATGCGATGCCTGCCGGTCGCGCGATAGGCCTCGACGGCCGCGGCGTGTGCACGCATGAGATTGTGCGAGGCGATCGGGGCCTCGAAGAGGTTCCGGTGCCCGGGCGCGAGCGAGCCGTGCAGGTAGCCGCCATCGGTGACGACCCACGGTTCGTTGAGCGTCGCCCACATCTGCACGCGATCGTCGAGCGCGCGATAACAGGTCTCCGCATACTCCGCGAACCAGCCGGCGATGTCGCGATTGAGCCAGCCGCCGCGATCGTCGAGGGCAACGGGGAGATCCCAATGGTAGAGCGTGACGGCGGGCTGAATGCCGTTCGCGAGGAGGGTGTCGATGAGGCGCGAGTAGAAGTCGAGTCCCTTCTGGTTGACGTGTCTCGTGCCCTCGGGAAGGATGCGCCCCCAGGCGATGCTGAACCGGTAGGCGGTGAGGCCGAGGTCGGCCATCGACTGGACATCCGTCTCCCAGCGGCGATAATGGTCGCAGGCGACGTCGCCGGTCTCGCCGTTGGCGGTGAGGCCGGGCGAATGCGTGAAGCGCTGCCAGATGCTGGGGCCGGCGCCATCGGCGAGCGGCGAGCCTTCGATCTGGTAGGCGGACGTGGCGGCGCCCCACAGGAATCCCTCGGGGAACCGGAACGACTCACTCATAGCGGCAGGGACGCATGGCGCGCGTGAAGCTCGAGAGTGTGCGCAAGGTGTACGGCGAAGGCGCGGTGCACGTCGCGGTCCACGGGATCGATCTCGAGGTGGCCGACGGCGAGTTCGTCGTGCTCGTCGGTCCCTCGGGGTGCGGGAAGAGCACGACGCTGCGAATGATCGCCGGGCTGGAGTCAATCTCGGCGGGGCGCCTGCTCATCGGCGATCGCGAGGTCAACGACATGCCGCCGAAGGACCGGGACATCGCGATGGTGTTCCAGAACTACGCTCTCTACCCGCACATGTCGGTGCGCGAGAACATGGCCTTCGCGCTGACCCTCCGCAAGCTGCCCAAGCCGGAGATCGAGGCGCGGGTCGGCGAGGCGGCGGCGATCCTCGGCCTGGAGGGCGTGCTGGACAGGAAGCCCCGGCAGCTCTCGGGTGGACAGCGCCAGCGCGTGGCGGTCGGCCGGGCGATCGTGCGGCAGCCGCAGGTGTTCCTGTTCGACGAGCCGCTGTCCAATCTCGATGCGAAGCTGCGCGTGCAGATGCGGCGGGAGATCGCGCGACTGCATCGCGAGCTGAAGGCGACGATGATCTACGTCACGCACGATCAGGTCGAGGCGATGACGCTGGGCGATCGCATCGTGGTGCTGAACGAAGGGCACGTCCAGCAGATCGACACGCCGCTGGCGTTGTACGAGCGGCCGAGGAACCGGTTCGTGGCCGGGTTCATCGGGAGCCCGGCGATGAACATGGTACTCGGCGAGCTCACTGCGGAGGACGGGCGGGTGCGGTTCGTTTCGCGGGCCGGGGGCGCGAACGGGGATCGGTTCGCGATCTCGCCGGAGGCGGGGATCGCGCACACGCTCGGCGGACACGTGGGCAAGCCGGTGCTGCTCGGCGTGCGGCCGGAGGACATGACGCTCGCCGCGTCGGCGAGTGGAGGGATTCCGGCGCGGCTCGATTTCGTCGAGCAGATGGGGAACGAGGAGTTCGTGCACGCGATCGCGGGCGCGCACGAATTGACGGCGCGGATTGCGCCACAGCGGTTACCGGAGCCTGGCGGCGTGATCGCGCTCGCGCCGGATCCGGGAAAGCTGCACTTCTTCGACGCGGCGACTGAGGTACGGATCGGAGGTGCGACGGAGCAGCGGGTGATCTAGCCAGAGCACGCGATCTCTGCTGTGGTCGACGGGCAGGCTCGGCGGCGCGGTCATCGTGCGTCGTCGACCCGGTGCAGGCACTGCGGAGCGACTAGGCGGCATGCGGCGTGCTGTGCAGACTTGTCCGCCCCAATCAAACGCCAGACGAATGTCGCAGTTCTCGCACCCGGTTCGTTGGCCGGCACTGGCATCGCTGGTGCTCGCATTGTCGTGCGGCTCGCCGACCGACAACGATACCGTTGCGCGCCTGCCTGCGTCGCTGCAGGTAGTGGATGGCAACGATCAGCAGGCTACCGTGGGCACCGAGCTGCCGGGGCCGCTGGTCGTGCGCGTGCTCGATGAGTCCGGTTCGCCCATTGCGGGGCAGTTGGTGAACTTCCGCGTCGTGTCGGGTGGCGGAGCGATGTTCGCCGGCTCCGGCCTCACGAATGCCGAGGGACTCGTGCAGGACCGATGGACTCTCGGCACGTCGACGACGGAGGAGCACCGCGCCGAGGCACGCGCCGTGGATCCGCAGACGGGCGAGCCGCTCGTCTTCGCGACGTTCGAGGCGACGGCATTGCCCGGGCCCGCCGCGGCGATGGAGAAGCACAGCGGCGACGCGCAGTCGGCGACCGTCGGCACGCCGCTTCCGGAGTCGCCGGCCGTTCGCGTCGAAGACGCGTACGGAAACGGCGTGCCGGACGTCGCGGTCACCTTCGAGGTCGCATCGGGCGCCGGCGATGTCACGGGCGCGAGCCAGGTGTCGGACGCGGATGGTATCGCGACGGTTGGCGAATGGACGCTGGGCCCCGTCGCCGGTGCGAATACGCTGCTGGCATCGGGGGGTACGTCACTGTCCGTGTCGTTCACCGCCGAGGGAGTACCCGCCGCCGCCGTGCGCCTGGCGATGCTGGTCGAGCCATCGGCGACCGTGCGCAGCGGCATCCCGTTCGCCCAGCAGCCAGCCATTCGACTCGAGGACGAACACGGCAACACGGTGACGACCGCGAACGTCCCCGTCGAGGCGTCGATCGCGAGCGGAGGCGGGACGCTCGGTGGAGCCGGTTCCGTACGCACGGGCGATGATGGCGTCGCCCGCTTCACGGATCTCTCGATCTCGGGCGAGCATGGTCCGAGAGTGCTGGCGTTCGTGTCGGTCGGGCTGGATGCGACGCAGTCGCACGAGATTCTGGTCG
>CAYLPM010000140.1:0-4869 GCA_964385525.1 uncultured Gemmatimonadaceae bacterium | reverse complement strand
GGCGACATGACGATCGCGTTGCGCGCCTTGATCGAGATCAGTGCCTTGTAGATCGCGGTCGACGTCGGGTTGGTCGTCGGGATGATCGCCCCGACGACGCCCATCGGTACTGCGAGCTCCCGGACCTTGCGCTCGCGATCTTCGCCGATGACGCCGACGGTGCGCATGGGCAGGATGTAGGCGAGCAGGTCAACGGCGGAGAAGCGGTTCTTGAGGACCTTGTGTTCGTAGACGCCCATCCCGGTCTCGTCGACCGCGAGCCGCGCACGGCGCTCGGCGGCGCCGGCGGCCGCCCCGCCGGCGGCGCGGACGATGCGATCGACGGTCTGCTGGTCCGCGGACGCGAACGCCCGGCTCGCGGCCGCCGCTCGCTCGACGAGGTCGCGAGCCTCCTGGATGCTGCGGAGATCGTCGTCCACGACCGCGGCGCGATCAGTGGTTCAGCGTGCGGAACGCGGCGAGCAGCTCGTCGCGCCCGGCGCGGGCGACCTCACGTCCCTTGATCGGGAATGCGGGGATACGCCGCGCCATCGCGCGCAGCTCGACGACGCGCGTGTGAGCGAGCCGCTCGAGATCGTAGCGCCCTCCCTGCATCGGCACGGGCGGCAACCCCTCGCCCACATCCTCCTCCTCGAGCAGATCGAGGTCGGTGTGCGGACGCGGGATCACGTGCGCCGACACGAGCTGACCGACCCGCTCGGCGGCCGCGGCGCCGGCATCGACCGCCGCCTTCACGGCCGCGACCTCCCCCGTGAACATCACCATCACGAGGCCCGCATCCGCGCGCTCGGTGCCGGTGAAGCGAACGTCGGCCGATTTGAGCCCGGCGTCCGCCGCCTCGATGGCGCCGACGAGGCCCCGGGTCTCGATGAGTCCGAGCGCCTGATCGGACCAGCTCACGTGGCTGCGTCGGCCATCGCGCCCTGGGGGAGGATGATCTCCAGGTCGTTGTGCGGGCGCGGAATGACGTGGACCGAGACCAGCTCCCCGACGCGCTCGGCGGCGGCAGCGCCGGCGTCGGTGGCCGCCTTCACGGCACCGACGTCGCCGCGCACCATGACCGTCACGTAGCCACCGCCGACCTTCTCCTTCCCGACGAGCCGGACGTTCGCGGCCTTCACCATTGCGTCCGCCGCCTCGATGGCCCCGACGAGACCCTTGGTCTCGATGAGGCCGAGCGCGTTCTGGGGCATCAATCCTCCACTGGGGGTCCGATCGCGACCACGGTGCCGAGCGATCGGCGAAGTGTGGCGCGGGCGGTGCTCCCGCGCAAGAGACGCAGGACCGGGAGCACCGGTGCGTGCTCCGGGGCGCGCGGTCGTTTGTCGCCGGCCTCATCGCGGTGTAGACTCCCCCTGTGCCGACCGCCCCCGCCTACATCTTCTCCGACACGCACCTGGGTGCCGCGCCGCCGGGCGTCGAGCGCGATGTCCTCGGCTTCCTGCGTCACGTTCGCGAGCACGCGAGCGCGTTGTACATCAACGGCGATCTGTTCGACTTCTGGTTCGAGTGGCGCACGGTCATCCCGCGGACCGGGTTCCGAGTCGTGGCGGCGCTCGCGGAGCTGCGCGACGCCGGCATCCCGGTGACGCTCATCGGCGGGAATCACGATTGCTGGGGCGGCGCCGTCCTGCGGGAGGATGCGGGGATCGGCTATCAGCTCGACCCGTTCGAGGGTGAGATCGCCGGATGGCGCACCCGCATCGAGCACGGAGACGGGCTCCGCCCCGTTCGCGACCGGAAGTACCGCGCGCTGCGACGCGTGCTTCGGCATCCGATGTCGATTCGCGCGTTCCGCTGGATTCATCCCGACTGGGGAACGCGACTGGCGACCCTCAGCTCGGACACCAGCCGGACGCATCGCGCCCACGACGAAGGCGCGGAGCTGCAGTCGATCGCGATGGAGCTGCTCGATCGCAGGCCGGAACTGGACCTCGTGGTGTTCGGGCACTCGCATGCAGCGGCGCTGGATCGAGCGGCCGGAGGCGGCGTCTACGCGAACGCGGGCTCGTGGCTCCAGCGGCCGACCTTCCTGCGCCTCACCCCGGAGCGCATCGAGCTGCTCCGGTGGACGGGGTCAGCCGAGGGTGATCGTCTCCACGCGATCGATCGTCGTCCCGAGAAAGCGCTGACCGATCTGTAGGAACTGCTGCGGCGCGTCGGAGGCGACGAAGCGGTGGCGCGGCGCGGCGCCGGCCGGTGCCGCCAGGCCGTGCTCAGCGAGCACGCGTCCGGTCTCCGCCGCCGTCTCTTCCGCGCTGTCGATCAGGCGAACGGCGGCGCCCAGCACGTCGTGCAGGAGCGGCTTGAGGAGCGGATAGTGCGTGCACCCGAGGACGAGCGAGTCGATCCGCGCACCGATCAGCGGCTCCAGATACTCACGCACGATGAGGCGCGTAGCCTCGGTATCCAGCCACCCCTCTTCGACGAGCGGAACTAGCAACGGGCAGGCCCGCGTGGTGATGGTGGCGCCCGGAGCGAGGGTGCGGATGGCGCGCTCGTAGGCGCCGGAGTTGATGGTTCCCATCGTGCCGATCACGCCGATGCGACCCGATTCGCTCGAGCGGACGGCGGCGCGTGCACCCGGGTCGACGACGCCGACTACGGGGAGCCCCAGCTCGTCGCGCAGGGTCGGGAGCGCGTGCGCGGTGGCGGTGTTGCAGCCGACGACGACGGCCTTGACTCCCTGTTGCTGGAGCCACGACGCGATCTCGCGGCTGTAGCGACGCACCGTGTCGGGACTCTTCGGACCGTAGGGGACGCGCGCCGTGTCGCCGAAGTAGATGATGCTCTCGGCGGGAAGCTGGCGCACCAGCTCGCGCACGACGGTGAGGCCGCCGATTCCGGAATCGAACACACCGACGGGCGCGTTGCTGCCGCCTGCAGGCGCGGTCCCGGCTACCATGCGACGCGAATGGCCATCGTGACGCCTCGAGGGTCGGCTTGCATGGAGACCCGTGCAGGGACCTCCCACAGGTGCGCCGCGACATAGGCATCGGCGCCGGAGAAGAAGTGATTGAACACGAGCAGGACGATCCAGTCCTCGAGGTGCGAACGCCGGGCGCTCACGCGAGCCGCGAGCTGATTGGGTTCGTAGATCGGAATCGGCAGGCCGGTCTCGGGGTTGATGAGGACGATGCCATCCGACCCCTGCTCGTACCCGATGACGACGCTGTCCCCGGCCGCCTTGGCGAGCCGCAGGTCGGCGAGGGATTTCTGGATCATCGCGATCGAGACGGCTTCGAGCGTGATGTAGATCGCGCCCGGGATCGAGCGATCGAGCGCGGCCTGTCCCAGTCCGGGCACGGCGAGAGACAGCAGGAAGGCGCGCCGGGGTGTGACCGGCGGTCCGAGGATGGTGTCACGGGTCGCGGCCGGGCGCTCGACGCCGACGCGCGCGGAATCGACCCGCTGCGCAGGCGCGACGCCGGCCGACGCGGCGAGCAGCGTCAGACCGGCGAGGCTGGCAAACAGGACGCGGGCGAGCAGGCGGCGAGCCGAAGTGGACGCGCGCGAAATGATCAACCGGTGATCCGAAGTGGTGAGTCGACGTAGAACGCGACCGCGGCGGCGCACACGGAGGCCTGCCACCGATCCCCGCGAAAGCTATCGAGCCCGTCGGTCTCCGGGAATGTTGTCGCCGGCCGACCTCGCGGTGTCGACACGTGGCCGGCGCTGGCGGGAGTGGGAGGGAGTCGAACCCTCCAGAGACGCTAGGCATCTCTCGTCAGTTTTGAAGACTGGGGAAGCCACCAGGCCCCATCCACCCCCTCGCGGGCGCCGCGTGGACGTAACCCAGCGCGCTTCGCCCCGTCAACCCTGCGCGCGCGTCACTCGAGCACGATCGCCGTCGGTCCGGCGTCCCGCACCTCGCCGATCTCCACCGCGGCGGGGACTGCACGACGGTATTCTTCCACGCGCGCCGCGGGAAGGGCAACGAGCAGTCCGCCCGATGTTTGCGGATCGATCAGGATCGCACGCGCCTCGTCGGACGTGCCGCCCCAGCGAACGAGCGGCTCGAGAAAGCTCGCATTTCGCTCCGCGCCACCAGTGCGTACTCCGGCGCGAACTGCGTCCCACGCGCCCGGGAGCACGGGGATCGCGCCCACGTCGATCGCAATCGTAACGCGACTCGCGCGGGCGATGTGCGAGGCATGACCGAGGAGCCCGAAGCCGGTGATGTCGGTGGCGCAGCGTGCGCCGACGGCGAGCGCGGCCCGACTCGCCGCGGCGTTCAGCAGCCGCATCGACTCGAGCATGGCACGCTCCGCCGTGGCATCGAGGGCGCCGGCCTTGGCCGCCGTGGCGAGGATCCCCGTGCCGAGCGATTTCGTGAGCACGAGGCGGTCGCCCGGCAGCGCGGCGGCGTTGGTCAGGAGACGCGCGGGGTCGGCCCGCCCGGTCACGGCGAGTCCGTACTTGAGCTCCTCGTCGATGATGGTGTGCCCACCTACGACGAGGGCGCCCGCCTCGTGCACCTTGTCCTGTCCGCCCCGGAGGATCTCGGTCATGACCTCGGTTGGCAGCTTCCCCGACGGGAAGGCCAGGATGTTGAGTGCCGTGAGCGGTTCGCCGCCCATGGCATAGATGTCGGAGAGCGCGTTGGCGGCGGCGATCTGGCCGAAGGTGTAGGGATCGTCGACGATGGGGGCGAAGAAGTCGACCGTCTGCACGAGCGCCAGGCCATCGGACAGCACGAAGACCCCCGCGTCATCGAAGGTCTCGCGACCGACGACGAGTCGGGGATCAGCGCGCCCGGGAAGCGCGGCAAGCGCCCGCGACAGGTCCCCCGGACCCAGCTTGGACGCTCAGCCGGCGCAGCGAGCGAACTCTGTCAATCGGAAGAGTTGGTCGCGGGTGTGGGACATG
>CAYLPM010000139.1:0-3812 GCA_964385525.1 uncultured Gemmatimonadaceae bacterium | reverse complement strand
CGGGCTCTACCGGGAGTGGCTGATCGCCCTCTTCCCGCCGATCCACCGCGATCTCGTTCGCGATGTGCTCGGCGACCTCAAGGTCTCGTTGCGGGCGTGGATCGTCGGACAGCTGCTCGCGATGTTCATTCTCGGAGCCCTCACCGGCATCGGCCTGTGGTTCCTCGATGTGCCGTTCGCGCTCACGTTCGGAATCTTCACCGGCGTGGTGGCGATCGTCCCGTTCTTCGGGACGCTCGTGTCGACGATTCTGCCCGCGCTCTTCGTCCTCGGTGGCGCGGGCATCGGCGGCATCGGCCCGGTCGGACATGCGTGGCTGGTGATCCTGCTCGGGGTCGTCATCCACGTGCTCGAGAGCAACGTCGTGGCGCCGATCATCATGCAGAAGAAAGTCGAGCTCCCGCCGGTGCTGACCATGATGTCGGTGCTGATCTTCGGGAAGCTCCTCGGCGCCGTGGGTCTGCTCGTCGCCGTTCCGTCGCTCGCCGTCGTGATGGTCGTGGTGCGGCGCATCCTCGTGAACCGCATCTACGAAGGACAGGGCTTCCGCCGCACGCCGCGTGATCGCGTCATGGTCCTCCGGGTGCCCTCTCCCCATGGTGGCGTGATCGTTCCGGGGCCGCCCACGCTCGATGTCATCTCGCACGCCGAACACGTGCCCCGCCCGGCTGCCTGACCTCCTCCTGTCACTTCCCGCGTTCCACACCCCTGGTCGAGAACGCCTCGACCCATCCTTCGACAATGTCGACGTCCGACCGCTTTCTGATCCTCGCCGAGGGCCGCTTCGGCCCGCTGACCTCCAAGACCGCCAACGGCTTCATCCGCTACACCCCGGACCGGGTGGTCGCTGTGCTCGACTCGACGCAGGCGGGACGCACCGCGCAGGATGTCCTCGGCTTCGGCAGCGACATCCCCGTCGTCGCGACGCTTGCCGAGGGGCTGCGGCGGGCACCCACGGACTTGTTGATCGGGATCGCGCCGCAGGGTGGGCAGCTCCCGGAGAGCTGGCGCGGCACGATCCGCGGCGCGCTCGAGCGAGGTCTCAACGTGTGGAGCGGGCTGCACTTCTCCATCGGAGGCGACGCGGAGTTCGCGGAGCTCGCGCGGCGTCATGGGGCGACGATCCGCGACCTTCGCAAGCCTCCCGCCGATCTGGACGTCGCCAACGGCCGGGTGCGCGGCGTGGACGCGACGGTCATCCTCACCGTCGGCACGGACTGCAACATTGGCAAGATGACCGCGGCTCTGCAGGTGCGGGATGGCATTCGCGCGAAGGGACATCGGGTGCGCTTTGCCGGCACCGGACAGACCGGCATCCTCATCGAGGGGTGGGGCATCTCGGTCGATGCGGTGATTGCCGACTTCATCGCGGGCGCCGCGGAGCGGCTGGTGCTCGATGCCGCGCGCGACGCGGACATCGTGCTCGTCGAAGGGCAGGGTTCGATCATTCACCCCGGTTACTCCGGGGTGACGTACGGTCTGATGCACGGCTCGCTGCCGCACGCGATGGTGCTCTGCGCGCAGCCCTCGCGCACCGCGATCACGAACAATCCCTGGGTGCCGATACCGCCACTGTCGGAGTTGATCGCTCTACACGAGCGCGTCATGGCGCCACTGCGTCCGTCGCCCGTCATCGCCATTGCGCTGAATACCTTCGACCTCGGCGATGCCGACGCGCGCGCGGCCATCGAGCGGGCAGCCGCCGAAACGGGGCTGCCGGCCACGGACCCGGTTCGATTCGATCCGGAACCGGTCGTCGATGCGATCGACCGGTTCCACCGTGGCCGCGCGCCGGTGGCGTCGGCCCAGCGCGCGCCGGCCGGAGCGATCTGAGCGCGAGTGTTTCGGCTGGTCGTGGCGTCGTTCGGATGCCGCATTGGTGTCGCGCAGGCCTCAGGTTCTCCCTCCCCTTCGATGGGAGCGCGCATGTCCGTCGCGATCACCGTGGAGTGCCTGGTCAAGTCGTACCGTGCTGGTGTAGAGGGGTGCGGCGCGTCGGTCGAGGCGCTGCGCGGCATCGACCTCGAGATCCGGGAGCGGGAGCTGCTGGGCATCGTCGGTCCGCCGGGTGGCGGCAAGTCGACGCTGCTCCTCTGTGCCGCCGGCCTCCTGCGTCCCGATGCCGGGCGCGTGGTCTGGTTCGGTCGCCATCGATCGTCGTTCGCGCCACCGCCCGGTATCGCGTTCGCGCCCGAGCACGCGGTGCACTACTCCTTCCTGACCGTGCGCGAGTCGCTCGAGTATTACGCCACCCTGCAGGACCTGCCTGGAGCGCGACAGCGGATCGACGATGCGATGTCGCGCGCCGTGCTCCGCGCACGGTCGCGATGCCGAGTGTCGATGCTCGGCCCTGCGGACCGCCAGCGGCTCGGCCTCGCGCGGGCGCTGCTGGGGCAGCCGCGCGTCCTGTTGCTCGATGCACCGCTCGCCGGCCTCGATCGCGTCTCGCGTCGGGAGACCCGGGAAATCCTGCGCGACCTGGTCGCGGGCGGCGTCACGATCGTCGTGACGGCGCGCGAGCCGTGGGAACTGGACGGGCTAGCCACGCGCATCCTGGCGCTCGTGGCTGGCCGCATTCGAACGGAATTGGCGTGGAACAGCGACGGGGGGGACGGCAGATCCGGCGCGATGGTGCAGCCGTTCGCCGGGGGTGGACTGGTGGCCGAGCACCTGTCGTGATGGCTGGCTCGCCTGAGCGTACACCCGTCCGTTGACCCCCTTTCGGGCGCGTCCTAGGTTCCGCCCGATGATCAGCACCGCCCAGCGTCCGGCGCAGCCGGAGCCAGCGCCGTGAGCGAGCTCCGGCTCTTCAACACGCTGACCCGGCAGATCGAACCCTTCGTCCCGGGCGACGGCGAGACGGTCCGCATCTACTCGTGCGGACCGACCGTCTACAATCGCGCGCACCTCGGCAACTTCCGCACGTTTCTCTTCGTGGATCTGCTGCGGCGTACGCTGGCGCTGCGGGGGTGGCGCGTGCAGCAGGTGATGAACCTGACGGACGTGGACGACAAGATCATCAAGCGCGCGGCGGAGCGCGGCGCCACGATCGGCCAGATCACCGAGCCGGTGACCGCCGATTTCCATCGCGATCGCGAGTACCTGCGGATCCAGGCGGCCGAGTGGTACCCCAGGGCCACCGAGCACATTCCCGAGATGATCGCGCTCGTCGAGCGGCTGCTGGAACGCAACGTCGCGTACCTAGCGGAGGATGGCTCGATCTACTACGCGATCGATCGCTTCGCGGGGTATGGCAAGCTGTCGCGCCTGGACACGCGCGACATCAAGGTCGGCGCTCGCGTCGCGCAGGACGACTACTCCAAGGAGAACGCCCAGGACTTCGCACTCTGGAAGGCGGCGAAGCCCGAGGATGAGCGCGCGGGCGCGGCGTGGGATTCCCCGTGGGGGCGAGGGCGTCCCGGGTGGCATCTCGAGTGCTCGGCGATGGCGATGCGCTACCTCGGCGAGACGCTCGACATTCATTGTGGGGGGATCGATCTCATCTTCCCGCACCACGAGGACGAGATCGCCCAATCGGAGGCGGCCACCGGCGTGCCGTTCGCGCGGGTGTGGTGCCACGGCGAATTTCTCCTGACGGATGGCGCGAAGATGGCGAAGCGCGTGGGCAACGTCGCGACGGTCGAGGATCTGCGCGCGCAGGGGGTGAGCGGCCCGGCGATGCGCTACGTGACTTACCAGACGCACTATCGGAAGCAGCTCAATCTGGCACCGGACGCGCTGGAAGGAGCCGAGAGTGCGGTGCGCCGCGTGGGCGAGTTCGCCGAGCGGTTGCGGGCGGCACGCGGTGGTAC
>CAYLPM010000138.1:0-5181 GCA_964385525.1 uncultured Gemmatimonadaceae bacterium | reverse complement strand
GCTCCGCCAGCGCGATCTTCAGCGTTGCATACTCCGCCGCCGCGGTGGTGGAGCTTCGCAGATGGTCACGAAAGACCAGACG
Source organism: uncultured Gemmatimonadaceae bacterium (assembly GCA_964385525.1). Lineage (GTDB taxonomy): Bacteria > Gemmatimonadota > Gemmatimonadetes > Gemmatimonadales > Gemmatimonadaceae > DATKCV01. The sequence goes on along the minus strand of CAYLPM010000138.1, from coordinate 5,099 downwards.
GTCCGACCAGAGGGGGCTTTGCACCGGTACCAGATGGAGATGGTGCGTCCGCCGCGCCGGCGATGGCTTGCAGAACCAGTGCATGACGTCGGGACGGTACGGAAAGTACGTGTAGCCCAGCGGCGCGACCGCGGCCCGAGCATCGAGCGACGACGGAAGGTCGCGCACCCCCGCCATGATGTCGACGATCGGCTTTGCCGTGAGACCGGGGACGGCGGTGCTTCCTATGTGCTCGATCGGGCCGGCCAGCCAAGGACCCAGTACCGACTCGAGGAGTGTTCGCTCCTGATCGAACATCCCTGGCCAGGCGGCGTCATACGGCACCAGTCGAATCGGCTCTTCGCGCATCTCGCTGGAGGTCATTCGAGTTCTTCCGCAGCAGAACGACGAGCGTGATGACGTTGAAGAACACTCCGAGAAAGAACCAGAGCCACGCGCTTCGTCGGGTGTTCTGCGCCCACAACGCGCAGAAGCAGGCAATGACGAACAGGACCAGTCCGGCGCCGGCCGTGGCTTCCTCCGAGCGGACGATCCGTTCCTCGAGCCGTTCCAGCCGGGCCTCCAGGCTGCTGACCTGGCCGTCGGTACTCTGCGAAGGGACGGGCGCCGCCGACATCACGCTGAGGGCCAACATTCCAACCAACAGAAACCGGGGCACCAGACGATTCACCAGAGTCCCTCCACGAGAGGCGCGGGTAAGCGAACCGGCGACGTGGACGACGATCATTAGCGGGAATGCAGTCGCCCCGTCTTCGACGCATTGGCTCGCCGACGCATGTTCGCTCATCCGGGGCCGCCCGCCGACCCATCCGGGCTCGCGAGCACGACGGTGTAGCCATCGGGATCGCGCAACCAGCACTCCCAGTGGTTGGGACCGCCGTCGCCGGACAGCGGATTGCGGTGACGTTGCAGGACGACCTCCGCCTTCAGTTCTTCCGCTCGAGCGAGGGCCGCATCGAAGTCGTCGGTCTCGAACCAGAGCAGGACTCCGTTGCCGTACGGCATGTCGTGCCGGTCGCCAATGGGTCCGTGGTGGTGCTCGACGTCGAAGCTGTGCAGCTGCAGAATCAGGCGCCCGTTCGACACCAGGCGTTCGTACGCGGGCCCACCGTGCGCACTCTCACAGGCCAGGAGCCGCTGGTACCACCGGCTGCTCGCCTCGACGTCGCTCACAGCGATGAGTGGCTGTGGACGCACCGCCGCAGCTCCTCGACGGCTCAGGACCCGACCTGCATCAGGCCATGCCCCCGCCGCGTCGCTTCGCGCTCAACTGGTAGAAGATGACCACGAGGCCGCCCACGACTCCACCGGTGAGCGGACCGACGAAATTCGTGGGCCATCCGAGCGAGCGTGCCGCCAGCCCGGTGCCCATGCCCAACGCGATTCCGATCACGACGGCGCCAATTACGGCAATGGCGAGACTGCTCAGGTCGACCCTTGATGCCATGAGCTCCTCCTGTTCGAGGTGACAGACGCCAACTCGTTCCGATGCGGCGGCGCTAGCATGCGGTGCACCGCGCGCGCGCGCAAGGACGTCCAGCGAGATCGCCATGGCGAATGGTCCGTTCCTCCGCAGGATCGGGTGCGTCTCCACCACGGACAGCGCAGGAAGCGATCGAGGAAGCTTCTGCGCTCACGGTCGATCTCCGTCGGCCAGCTCCAGTGCCTCGAGCGAGAGCCGCCCCAACTCGCGCCGCAATTCCCCGGCGACATCCTGCATGCCGGGCCGGTCGATCAGGTTCGTCATCTCGTACGGATCGGCCTCGAGGTCGTAGAGCTCGGGCTCGTGGCGGAGCCAGTGGATGTACTTGTGGCGGCGCGTCCTCACCGCGCGGTAGTCCATGTCGACGAGCCAGGGCATCGGATTCTCGTACGTGTAGAACTCGATGAGGATCGACTCGCGCCAATCCGCGGGCTCGCCGGTGAGCAGCGACACGAGAGAACGCCCCTGGATGTGGCCCCCGATCTCGGCCTGCCCGAGCTCGAGCAAAGTCGGCGCGATGTCGATCGACGACGCCAGCGCCTCCACTCGCCGGCCGGCGGCGATCCTCGGGGGAAAGCGGACGAGGAGCGGGCTGCGAATCGACTCGTCGTAGGGCATGCGGCGTTCGATGGAGAAGCCGTGCTCGCCGAAGAAGTATCCGTTGTCGCTGGTGAAGACGATGACGGTCTCGTCCAGCGTCCCGCGCGTCTCCAGCGCCGCGATCAGGCGGCCGAGTCCCTCATCGACCGAGAGCAGCATCTCGGCACGCCGGCGGATCGACTCTTCGCTGGTGAGGGGATCCAGGAAGTCGGCGCCGAACTCACCGGCGATCTCATCACTCGCTCGATACTCGAGTGCGTTCCGGGAGGCCGCGCTGCTGATCGCTCCCGGAGCGGCGGGCACGTTGTCGCGCCGCGGAAAGACGCGATCGTCGTAGCGCCCGCGGTGCCGCTCCGCCGGGATGTACACCATCGGATAATCGAGATCCACGGACCCGTCGTCGAGCTGCCGGGCATCGGGGTGAACGGCCTTGTGACTCAGGAACAGGAAGAACGGCCGGTCCCGCTCGCGCTCGATGAACCCGAGCGCGCGCTCCGTGAGCACGTCGGTGACGTATCCGTGTACCGCGCGCAGCCCGCCGCCCTCCCAGAGCACGGGATCGATGATGCGACCCTGCCCCGGGAGCCCAGCCCAGTAGTCGAAGCCCGGTCGCGGCGTCGGGTCGTTCCCCATGTGCCATTTGCCGATGAACGCCGTTTCGTACCCCGCGCGCTGCAGGGCCTGCGGGAATGTCTGGAGACGATGGCTCAGTCGATTCCGGGCCACGTTGTCGATGATCCCGTGTCGCGTCGGATACTGTCCCGTCAACAGGCTCGCGCGATTGGGGGAACACAGCGGCACCGCGTGGAACGCGTTGATGAACATCGCGCCCTCGGCTGCGAGTCGATCGATGTTGGGCGTTTCCACGTACGGGTGCCCGCTCACGCCGAGCTCGTCCCAGCGGAGGTCATCGACCAGCACGAGGACGATGTTGGGCCGGGGCCCTGGGGAGTCGGAAGGCGCGGACCGGGATGCATCGCGCTCGGCGTCCGCGCAACCGCCGAGGAGACAGGAGCCGAGAAGCAGCGCGGCGGCGGTGAGTGACTTCAATTCTCCTCCTCGATGGTCGCGCGGCTTCGCGTCGCAGGGTCAGAGATCGGGCAGCTCGAAAGCAAACACCGAGGCCTCCCCACGCGGTGCCATGTAAAGCTGCCGCCGTGATGCGTCGACCGTGAAGTACCCCGTGTTCGGCAGCCCCGGGAACGTGATCCGACGGCGCACAGCGCCATCCTCTGCGCGGAGCACGAGCAGCAGGCCGTCGGTCTCGTCTCGCGTGTTCACCAGCAGCCACAGGTCGCCGTCCACGGTTTCGATGTCAGTGACGTACTGGAGCGAGTGAAGGCGCGAGAGGCTCTGCTCCTCGATGTTCCGCTGGACGAAGCGCTCGCGCGTCGAGCGGAACACCGGCTCGTCGAGCGTCTGCGTCCACAGCAGGGCGCCACTGGCGGCGTAGCGACGGACCTCGGGCTCGCTGTAGAACGCGACGTAGACCGACTCGTCGGGCCCCCACGCTACCGTCGCATTGTTCCGGAACGCGGCCGGCACGCGGCCACCACGGATCTCATCCTTGATCGCGCGGAAGTCGAAGTGCGAGGTCGGCGGGACGATCGGCTCGCCGAAGCGCGCGAGCGCGGCTCCCGCCTGGTCGACCACCACGACCATCGCGCTGTCGAAGCCATCGACTGACGCGGCCAGCGAGCCATCGGCACGGAATGCCCGGCCGGCGCCGACGCTCGGAACTTCCAGCTGGTGACTCCGCACGAACGCGCCCGCGCCGTCGAACACGTGCACGAGATTGGTCTCGGCGTCGAATACGCGCACGGAGTCCGCGCCGGCGTAGATGACGTACGGCAACTGGAACTCACCCGGTCCCGAGCCCTGTCGGCCGATGGTGTCACGAACGGCACCGTCCGGACCGACGACCAGCACGCGCTTGTACAGGAAGTCGGCGATGTGGAGATCGCCATCCGGCGAGACCGCGATGTCGTAGACGCCCCCAAGCAGCTCGGAGCCCGTGCCTACCACCGTGTCCGTGGTGACGAGAGCGATGGGCCGTGTATCGACCGCCCCCGCATCACCGTCGCAGGCGACGAGCGATCCGAGCGTCACCACCGCCACTGCGAATCCAGCAATGCAGCGAGCGCATGTGATCCCCGACGCTCGGCACCTCGTCGCGCTCACCGCAGGATGGCCGCGGTGACGACGGACCCGAGGATCGCGCCGAGGACGACTCCCGCTCCGATCAGCGCCGCATGGATCCGGGCTCGCGACCGGTTTCTCGACCCCGACTTCGGCAACGCGTCGAGCCACACCTCACCGACCGGAAACGTGCGGGTCGATCCCCACCCATCGTCCACCGTGACGCGACGTTTGGTCGCATCGTAGCGGAACACCGTGCAGGTGCACGCTCCCCACCAGGGCCAGTTCACGGCGACCTGCGCACCCGGTCTGAAGGAGCACGGTTGCAGCTCGTCCAGCGGGACGATGTCCTCGCCGCCGCTCAGAAAGCGCACCTCGAGGGCGTGCTGCGCAACGGACACGACCTCGGCGGGATAGTAATTGCCATTGGCGGATCTCGCGAACACGAGGTCGCCGACAGTGGTCGAGACGGGCCGCAGGTCGAAGCGCTCGCGCAACGCTCGCTCGACCGCCGCCCGCGAGATCCCGACTTCCTCCGCCGCCTCGATCACGGCCTCCATCTCGGCCTGCATGGCGTCGCCCGGTGCGAACCGCTCGATCTCCTCAGCGCGCGCGAGAACGTCGCGAATCTCGTCGTCCGCCAATCGCATATGCGCTCACCCTCCCTGATACGAGACAGCGAGTTCATGACCGGGCATGCACCGCGACGTGATCGTCGTCTGACGTCGCGATCACGGTACTATTCAACCCCGCGGTCGGTCTGGCAACCATGTGAGCTTGGCCGTCATCCCCTCGGCCGGTCAGAGTCCCTGCAGCCGGCCGAGGACGGGCTCGATGTCGATGATGCGGTTCCGACGTCTCAGGTGCGCTTCGAGAT
>CAYLPM010000137.1:0-3433 GCA_964385525.1 uncultured Gemmatimonadaceae bacterium | reverse complement strand
GACCGCGCGATCCTCGTACACGATGTGCCACCCCGCCGTCATCAGCTCGAGGGTCACGTCCGCATCTTCGGCGAAGGTGTCGGTGGCGTAGCCGCCCACCCGCGCCAGCGCGTCCCGACGGAAGATGCCGACCGGCCCGGGAATGATGTTCACGACGCGCAGGAGCCCCTGCGCCCGCCGCGCGAGGTTGAGCCCCTCGATGTACTCGAGCGCCTGCAGGCGCGTCCACAGATTGTTCCGGTTGACCACCTTCACGTTGCCGGCCACGGCACCAACGAGGGGATCCGCGAAGTGCCGCATCGCGGCGGTCAACGCATCGGGCTCCAGTCGCGAGTCTCCGTCCACGCAGACGACGAAGTCGTGCCGGGCCATCGCGAGTCCCGTGTTGAGCGCTGCCGCCTTGCCGCGATTCGCCTGCCGTACCACGCGCACTTCGACGCCCCCATGCCTGCCCTCGGCGCGCGAGGCGATCTCGTACGTTGCGTCCGTCGAGCCATCGTCGACGACCAGAATCTCGTACTCGGGGTAGTCCAGCTCGAGGAGGCTCCGCAGCGCGGCCTCGATGACCTCGGCCTCATCGAAGGCGGGCACGATGATCGTCAGCGGTGGCGCAAACGTCGACACGGGAGTCTCGCGCTGCGCCTCGATGTGGTGCAGGTAGCCCAGCCAGAGGAGCACCACGTAGCGCGTGATGAGCAGGACGAGAAAGACCAGCACCAGCACGACGCCGATGCGAAGGGCGACACTGTCGGTGTTCGCCGTCAGGCGTGCCGTGTCCAGCCGGAGCGCGGCGAGCAGCGCGATCGCGAGCGTCGCCACGATGAGCGCGGCCACGCCCAGACGGCGGCGAACGGGAGTCGGCCGCATCTGCTATCGCTCGGGCACGAAGCGCAGGACGACGCTCGCGCTCGCGCGCTCGTACCCGCCGCTCCGGCCACGCCCGTATCCCGCGCCCGCGGCGAGCTCCCAGGCGTTGCGTCGCCATGCCAGCTCGCCGCTCGCGGAGAGCTGCGGCGCCACCGTGCGCGTGAGCTCGCCCGAGAAGCCCGGCCCGGGATTCGTATCGATGAGCTCTTCGGCGAGTGCCGCTCCGGCGAGCGCGCGCGCCCTGTAGGACAGTCCGCGCCTCCGATCCTGCGCGAGCTCGAGCCCGACGCTGTGACCCATGAACGTCTCGGGCGACCAGTACAGTGCGCTCCACTCGTCCGCCTGCACCGTGGACATCGAGTAAAGAACCGAGAGCCGATCGCGCCACGCGTATCGCACGTCCCCCTGCACGGTCGAGCGCCGGTTGCCATCGGCGAGATCCGTCTGTTCGATGGCGAGCGCGAAGTCCGCGCGGCCGAGCGGTCCGGCGATCGCGGCACTCATCCTGTCGGCCGAGAGCGGGCCGCCGCCGCGCGGATCGGGCTCGCGCAGCGACGCCATCGTCAGCAGCTCCGGATACGCCGGCGCCGTCTCGAGCTCGAACGACAGCTCCCACGCGTTCACCCACACCGCGGCAGCCACCGCGCCGATCGGCGCGACGGACGTCCGCTCGTGGAGCGCGATGCCGCCTCGGATCATCAGTCGCCCGCCCGTCGCGCCGTACCACCGCTCCCATTCGACCGCCGCATCCGTCGCAACGCCGTGCACCGGTGCGGCGACACCACGCTCCTCCAAGCGGCGAAGCTCCGCCCCTCCTCCCATTCGCAGCGTGCCGCCGAGCGCCTCGCCGATCAGGCCGCCGCGACGGAGTGCGAGCGTCGCATAGGACATTCCCGTGTTGTCGCCGACGGCATCGCTGCGCGCCAGCCATCCCGCCGCATCCATGGGCGTACCTGCGACGGTCATGCGTGGACGCGCCTCGCGCGCCAGTTGCGCGAGCGCGGTGGCGATGGCGGGTTCGTCCGGACCGACGGTCTGCGCCGCCTCGTATGCCGCGCGCGCGCCCGCGCTGTCGCCGCGCGCGCGGTGCAGGTGGCCCAGCATGAGGTAGCCCTCCACCGATGCCTCGCGCGCGAGCGACGAGTTCACCAGGCGGATGCCCGCCACCGTGTCGCCGGCGGCGAAGTATGCCGCACCGGCTTCGCGCATGAGCGCCGCGTCCGAATTGCTCGCGAGCAGCGCATCGAAGTGCATGAGCGCTGCGGATTCGCGCCGCGCCCGCACGAGCGCGCGGGCGAGCGCGAGTCGATAGGGCGCATATCCGGTATCCTCCGCGAGCCAGACGGCAGCCTCCTCCGGCGACGGACGCATGCTGGCGCGCGCGGCCCGGAGCAGCGGCTCGACGGCGGGATCCGTACTCGGCTCGGCGCGCAGCCGCAGGAGCTCGCGCTCGGCGTCGCGCGGGCGGTCGCCCCAGGCGTATGCGCGCGCGAGCCCCAGCCGCCACGAGTCGTTGGTCGAATCGGCGGCGAGCATCACGCGGTACTCGCGCGCCGCCTCCTCGTACCGCTCGGCCTGGAGAAGGACGGCGGCGTACTCGGCGCGGATCACGAGCGGATCCCGGCCGGCGATCGTTTGCGCGGAGCCGGGGCGCTCGGTCGCGCGCGTCGCCGGAGTGGTGCGCCGCCCCTGCGCGTCGAGCGCGATCGGAACTGCGAGCAGCACCAGGAACAGGGCTCTCACCGGCCGCCTCTCTCGCGCGACAACAACGCCCGGTATCGCGCCGCCGCCTCGTCGGAGCGGCCGGCCTCGCCGAGCAGCCGCGCGAGCCACAGCAGCGCCTCCTCGTCGTTCGGGCGGCGGAGCACCCACGCCTCGAGCTCCCGGATCGCCTGCGCCTGTCTGCCCGCGCGCACGTGTGCGTAGACTCGATCCTGCATCGCCTCGCGCGGACCACGCCGGCCATCCCCCCGCGCGCGCAGCTCGGCCACCGAGTACCAGCGTGCATGCTGCGCCCGCCAGGCGGAGTCCGCGGCGGCCAGCGAATCCCAAGCGGCATCGTCCGGCTGGATGAGCGCCGCGGCATCGACCGGGGGCGGCCCCGGCTCGGCGAGCGTGTCGATCGGCGGCGGCGCGTTGGCCGAGGCGGCGATCTCGCCCACCCGCGCGAACGCGAACAGCGCGCCCGCGCTGAGCAGGATGACCGCGGCGATGAAGCCGAGCGTGTAGCGGGCGGCGATCACGGCGCCTCGCCGATCGTGATGAGGCTCCGCAGCAGCGGCTCGTCGGCCGGATAGGTCAGCGCCTCGGCCCGAAGCGGCTGGTGTCCGAGCGCCCTCCAGCGCGCGCGCACGCGGTCGAGGAAGGCGGCACCATCGTGGCGCCGCGCGCCGTGGAGGTAGACCAGCACGGCGCCGTCGTGCACGGTCGCGAGATCGCCGCTCCGCGCGCGCATCGTCGTGCTCGCGAGCTCGGCCACGGCGGCGAGCGCCGCGGCGTCGGTCGCCGCCGGCACGAGACTCACCACCGAGTACTGCACGGGATCATCCCGCGTCACGTGCTCGGC
>CAYLPM010000136.1:0-5712 GCA_964385525.1 uncultured Gemmatimonadaceae bacterium | reverse complement strand
GGTCTCGGCCTCCTCGTCGGCCGTGTGTTCCCCGCCCGCGTCGTCACAGGCGGTGCCGCGCACCACCAGCGCGCACACGAGTGCGTCGGCGGCGGTCTGGGCATTCGGGAGTGACACCACGACCCGCAGGCCGCGCTCCGGCGCACCATCCGCCTCGACGGTTCCGCCGTGGGCCGTGATGATGCCGTGCACGACGGACAGGCCGAGTCCGGTTCCTTCACCATCGCTCTTGGTCGTCCAGAACGGATCCCAGATGCGCGGCAGGTCCGCTTCGGCGATGCCCGGCCCGTTGTCTTCCACCGTCAGCGCCACGAGATCGTCCGTCGCGGCCACGGTGACGCGAATTCGTGCGTCGCGCCGTCGGCCCGTGGTCTCGCTCGCCGGGGCGTCGCACTCCGCCGCGAGCGCCTGTTCGGCGTTGAGCACGAGGTTCAGTACGACCTGCTCGAGCTGCCCGGGATCGGCGAGGACACTCGCCGGTTCCGGAGCGAGCTCGAGCCGGCACGCGATTCCGCGCGTCTCCATTGCGTAGCGGCGGGTCGCCAGAATGTAGCTCACGATCTGATTGAGATCGACGATCTCGCGTTCCTGCGTTTCCTGTCGCCGCGCGAAGACGAGCAGATCGCGGACGATCCTCGCGGCACGCTCCGTCTCGCGGTGGATCGTCGTCAGGGCGTTGCGCCCATCGACCGCGTCGGGGTTGCGCAGCAGGAGCTGCGCGAATCCCTTGATCGCCGCGAGCGGATTGTTCAGCTCGTGCGCGACGCCGGCCAGAGTGGTGCCCAGCGCGGCGAGTCGCTCGTGCCGGCGAAGCAGCTCTTCCTTGCGCCGGCGTTCGGTCACGTTCTCGGCGATCGACTCGAAGGACTGGATCGTCCCGCCCGGATCGCGGGTGACCCGGGTGCTCAGGCGCAGTTCGATGAACGTACCGTCCTTGCGCTTCCACTCCACTTCCACCCACGGCTCGGGCTCATCGTGCTCGACGTAACGGAGGAGCTCCTCGCGATCCTCGGGATAGCGATACACATCCCGGCCGATGTCGAGCGCCTGCAGCTCCGCGAGCGATGCATAGCCGAGCATCTGGATGAGTGCCGGGTTCGCCTCGAGAAACCGGCCCTCCGGCGTGGAGCGGTAGATGCCGAACGCGGCGCGCTCGAACAGCGAGCGGTATCGCTCCTCGCTGGCGTGCAGGGCCTCTTCGGTGGTCTCGCGATCGGCGATGTACGCTTCGAGCAGCGCGCGAACGCGGCGGAGCTCCTCCCGGAGCGTCTCGTCACGTGTGGCCTCGCGCATGGCCTCGTCGGTCCGCATGTGATATCATTCGTGCAGGGACGGGCCACGGCAAGACCCGGGAACCCTTCGGCAGACTTCCGACTTCTCGAGGACGATGGCCGAGCTCGAAACCAGACGCCCCGACGCCGATCTCCGCTTCGAAGTCGAGGCGTTGCCCTGGCTCGACGACGTCTACCGCTTCGCCCTGTCGCTCTCCCGGAACGAGGCTGAGGCCGAGGACATCGTCCAGGAGACGTTCCTGCGCGCGTACCGCTCCTGGCACACGTACCAGCCGGGCAGCGACGCCCGGCGCTGGCTCTTCACCATCTGTCGCAACGTGTTTCTTCGCATGCGAGAACGCGGACGCCGACAGGTGGAGGCCGAGGACGGCGATGTGGAAACGCTGGCGGCGGTGCGCGAGCACGAGTCCGCGCGACGCGACGGAGTCGACGCGCTGCTCACGCGCATCGACCTGGCACCGGCCATCAGCAATGCGCTCGATCAGCTCCAGGAACCATTCCGGTCCGCGGTGATTCTGGTGGACGTGGAAGACCAGTCCTACGAGGCGGCGGCGGAGGTGCTGGGCGTGCCGATCGGTACGGTGCGCTCGCGCCTCTTCCGCGGGCGCCGGCTGCTCCAGCAGATGCTGCTCGAGTACGCGCACGACGCCGGTTTCGCGACCGCGCCGCCGGGTGGAGGCGATACCGAATGAGCGATCGCGCCAACTCGTCGTCGTCGGCGCCCGAATCGAGCCCGCCGGTGGACTGCGTGACCGCGCTCCGCCAGCTATGGGACTTCCTCGATGAGGAGCTCACGCCGGAGCGTCTGGAGGCGATCCGACGCCACATCGATATCTGCTCGCGGTGCTTCCCGAGCTACGAATTCGAGAAGACCTTCCTCGAGGCCATCGCCGCGACGCGGCCGGAGTGCCGCGCCCCCGAGCGTCTCAAGGACCGGGTCGAGGCAGCGCTCAGGGATGCAGGGTTCGGAGGCCGCTGTCCGCGCTAGGCGCGTCAGCTCGCGAGCTCGACCGTCCACGCGATCTCGATGTCCGATCGCAGCGAATCCTTCACCGAGCAGTACCTCGTGATCGCCAGCTCCACCGCGCGCTCGGCGTGATGCCGCTCAATGCCGTCCCCGGTCACGCGGAACGTGAGCTCGATGTGCGTGAGGCGGCGGGGCGTCGTCTCGACGCGCGTGCCGGTGACGTCGATCTCCAGCGCGCGGACGGGCGTCCGTCGCTTGGCGAGGATCTCGATGATGTCCACCGACGTGCAACTCGCGAGGGCGCTCAGCACCGCGTCCACCGGGGTCTGGCCGGCTTGCCCGCGCCCGTCTAGACGGGCCACCGGACCGCCGGGGCGGCCCGTGTCGAATTGGTGATCTCCTTTCCAGACGACGTGGACGCGATTCGGCGGCCGCGTGGGCGGCTCGCCGGTGGTCGCCTCCCGTTCCGTGCCCGCCGCGAAACCGGCGGGTGTGCCACGGTCCTTCGCCATTACGGTTCGTCTCCGGTTCTGATCGGTGTCCGGACCGAGTTCCCCCACTCGGTCCAACTGCCGTCGTAGTTGCGCACGCGGTCGTAGCCGAGCAGGTATCGCAGCACGAACCACGTGTGCGACGAGCGCTCGCCGATGCGGCAGTAGGCGATCACATCGTCCGACGGCTCGAGCCCCTGCTCGCGCTCGTAGATCGCGCGCAGTTCCTCTGCCGACTTGAAGGAGCCGTCGGCGTTCGCCGCACGGGCCCAGGGCACGCTCCGTGCCCCGGGAATGTGCCCACCACGCAGCGCGCCCTCCTGCGGGTACTCCGGCATGTGCAGCTTCGTGCCCGTGTACTCGTCTGGCGACCGGACGTCGATGAGCGGACGGCGGTCGTCGACATGACGCCGGACCTCGTTCAGGAACGCGCGGATCGCGGCGTCGTCGCGTGGAGGAGCGACGTATCGTGTGGAGGGGAAGGTCGGCACATCGGTGGTCATGGCCCGACCCTCGGCTTCCCACTTCGCGCGGCCGCCGTCGAGCAGCTTCGCGTTCCGGAACCCGAAGAGCTGAAAGACCCAGAACGCGTAGGCCGCCCACCAGTTGTTCCTGTCGCCGTAGAAGATCACGGTGGTGGACTCGTCGATCCCGAAGCGCCGGAGCAGGCGCTGAAACTGTTCGCTCGAGACGTAGTCGCGGACGATCGGATCGTTGAGATCCTCGTGCCAGTCGACGCGTTGCGCGCCCGGAATGTGACCGGTGTGATACAGCAGCACGTCCTCGTCGCTCTCGAGGATGCGCACCGACGGATCGTGAAGGTGCGTCCCGAGCCACTCGGTGCTGACGAGCACGTCGGGGTGCGCGTAGCCCTTGGTGGCGATCTGGGGATCGGCGGTGGGCGTCATCAGGATCTCGTGGTCTGAGAGGGGCGTCATTGCGGGCTGGGGTCGGAGGCGCGCGTCACGGATCGATGCGGGTCAGGGATCGACACGGCTCATGCGTCGGCGGAGGCACCTGTCGATGCAAGGCGCCGGTCGGCGGGAAAGTTCCGGCCTGCCGGCCGACGTCGCGCCGCTCACGCGACCCGCGTCCCGTTCTGCACCGGCTTGTCGATTGCCAGCAGGACTACTTCGCCCGGCTGGGGCACACCGCCGAGCACGAGCACCTCGCTGACGAACCCGGCGATCCGGCGATCGCCGAGGTTGACGGCCGCGACCACCTGCCGGCCGACGAGCTCGTCCGGCTGGTAGTGTCGCGTGATCTGTGCGCTGGAGCGCCGGTGCCCGAGGTCGGGCCCGAAGTCGATCACGAGCTTGATCGCGGGCTTGCGCGCCTCGGGAAACATCTCGGCCGAAATCACGGTGCCAATGCGCAGGTCGAGCTTCTGAAAGTCTTCGATGGAGGACATGGTTCCCGGAGAAAGAGCGAAGCGCCGCGGCCCGGGCGCCGACGGTCACGCCCGTTCGATCGGCGTTACATTGATGCATGGGCCAATATAGACATCACGTGTTCGTGTGCACGTCCGGCAAGGAGTGTCCCGGGCAGGGCGCCGAGCGTGTGCACGAGGTGCTCAAGGACGGCGTGCGCGCGGCGGGGCTCAAGCGGCTCGTGCGCGTCAATCACGCGGGATGCATGAACCAGTGCGGGCACGGGCCGATGGTCGTAGTCTATCCCGGGGACGTCTGGTATGCCCGCGTCGACGTCGTGGGTGCGGAGCGCATTCTGCGGGAGCACCTGATCGGCGGCACGCCGGTCGACGCGTACCGCCACGTCGCGCCGCCCGGCGACAACAAGAAGTGAGATGACGACCGTTCGTCCCTCCACCGCCGCGCCGTCATCCGGTGCGGGCTCGAGCCAGCCACGCGTGCGCGGCGCCGCCATCGTCTATCGCCTCTACGATGTCGGCTACGAGATCGATCTCGACCGCGCGCTCGATCTGCTCGCCGCGAGCGCCCCGGAACGCGTGCGCCCGGTGCGCGGCGAGGCCCAGGCGATCCAGATTCCCAACCCGCCGATCACGGTCATCCTCGGCACCGAGGTCCACCACATCGGCGGTGTCCAGGTCGAGGCGGAGATCTCGGCACGCATCTTCGACTTCGGCGTCGTGTCCCTGCGCATGCGTATCCCGACGCCGACGGAGATGGGGTGGCACGAGTTCTCCGTGTTCGGGCAGGCGGTGAACGCCGCGACCGCCGGCATCCAGTCGTTCGAGCAGCACCTCCGGCAACTCGCCGCGCGCATCGGGGGGGCGATCGAGCGTCACAGCGTCGCGCCGGTCACCGAAGACTACATCGTCTATCGCATCGACCAGCTCTCGGGAGCGACCGGGGAAACGCTCACGAGCGAGGCCCTTCGCGACGTGGACGTCGTTCCCCTCCTGCTCAACGAGACGCGTCCGCTGTCCGCGGACGCCCGCCGCGAGCTGTTGCCGCACCGCTTCTCGTACTACGAGGATGATCTCGCGATCCTCACGTGGGACAACGCACTGATCCTCGAGCCATCGGCGAGCGATGCCGACGTGCAGTACATGCTCGAGTTCGCGAACGCGCAGCTCCTCGAGCTCCGGTTCTACGATGCTCTCCTGGATGGGGAGCTCCCGCGAATGTACGACCGGGTGGAGGGGGCGCGTCTCGGGACGGGCGCGCTCCTCCGTCGCCGCTACGCGCCGATCCTGGGGCACCTCCAGCGCCTGGTCGCGGACTCCACGGAGCTGATCGAGCGCGCGGAGAACTCGCTGAAGGTGACGGACGACGTCTACCTCGCGCGGATCTACTCTTCGGCGCTCGAGATCTTTCGCGCCCGCGCCTGGCGAACGGGCGTCGACCGGAAACTCGCGATCATCCGCGACACCTACTCGATGCTGAACGGCGAGGCGCAGGCGGCGCGCGCCGAGGTGCTGGAGCTGGCGATCGTGCTGCTCATCGTGGCGGACATCATCATCGCGATGATGTTCGGATGA
>CAYLPM010000135.1:0-8403 GCA_964385525.1 uncultured Gemmatimonadaceae bacterium | reverse complement strand
CGCGTGGCGTTCACGAAGATGAACTCGCCCGAGACGCGGAACTCGAGCTCCTGCTCGCGCTTCAGGATCTCCTCGGTCAGCGTGCGCAGCTCCTCGAGCGCCATCTGCACGGCGGCGTTTTCAACCGGGTACAGCTTGATCGACCGCATCGCCCCGTACATGGCGAGCATGTAGCTGCGCCCGGTGCGGCGGATGTAGGAGTCGCCCCCCGCCTCCCCGAACGAGCCGACGCCGACGGACGTGCGCGTGGCCGGGGTCACGTCGGACCTCCGCGGAGCGCGCGGTTGACGGCATTCCGGACGAGCACTTCCTTCTCATTCGCGGCCCGGCGCAGCACCGCGACCGCGCGATCGGTGCCGATCCGTCCGAGCGCCATCGCCGCGCACGCGCGCAGCTCCGGATCTTCGCGCCGCCCCAGAAATCCTTTGCCGTGGAGCATCTCGTCGAGCACGGCGATGCCGCTGTCGCCGCACAGCGCGCCGAACGCCTCGAACACCGCCATCTTCTCCGTCAGATCGGCCTCGCGCAGCGCCTTCCCTTCGACGACGGTCTTCAGGCGCGGGAGCGCCTGGCGGTAGACCCGATGAGCGACGGCCCGCGCGGCCGCCACGCGCACGTCCCGGCTCTCGTCATCGACCCCGCGCTCCAGCACCTGCATTGCGCCGGCCGAACCGATCTCGGCGAGGGCCTGGACGGCCAGGAGGCGGATCGCCGGGGGCCCGTCGGACAGCACCTTCCCGAGTTGAGCCACCGCCGCCTGCGCGCGCAACGCGCCGGCGCGCCGAATCGCCTCCGACGCGACCGCTGCCTCGGCGGACCCGATGAGGCGCACCAGCTCTCCGGTGTTGGCGCTCGCGAGGCGGGCGGTAGCCGTCTCGAGGAGCACGCGCAGGCGCGGGTTCTGAAGTCTGCCGAGCCACGCAAAGGATCCGCCGAGCGCGCTCGGCCGAAGCTGCTCGAAGAGCTCCACCAGCTCTTCCTGCGGCGGCAGCTCCGACGCTTCATCGAGCGAGGTCAGGAGCTGCGTGAGCACCTCGGGCGCACTGAGCCGCTCGGGCAGGGCGGCGAGGCGCTGCCGGTGGCCCGGCGTGAGCTCGCGCGAGCGGTCGAGCGCGACCGCGCTCTCGCGCAGCAGGTACGCCACCGCCGTGAACTGTCCGGCGGAGAGCAGGTGCAGCACGAAGTTGTCGAGGACGCCGCAGATCTCGTCGCGGACGGCGAGGTCCGTCTGCTGCTCGAAGATGTCGAGCAGTATCGCGAGCACGTTGCGTCGCAGATCGCTCGCGTACTCGCGCTGCACTTCGCCCTTGAGGTAGTCGATCTCGCGCTCATCGAGGAAGTAGAGCGTCGAGTCGAAGTCGTCGAGCTTGACGATCCCCGAGCGCGCCACGCTCTCCTCGACCACCTGCACGGCCTCGCGCACGGCACCCGGCTCCACCCGCTCCGGCGCGAGCGCGTCCGCCATCGGCGGGGCGGACTCGAGCGCGAGATCCACGAAGTGGTAGCGCAGATGCGCGAAGTCCTGCTCCCACAGCAGCGTGATGAGGTCGTCCTCCTCCGGCGACGCCTTGCGCGCCCGCTGAAGGATCTCGAACAGCGCGACGACCTCCGATTCCTCGAATCCCGGCTTGAAGACCAGGTCGCGCACCCCGTCCTTGTACAGCAGCCACGGAAGGCTGTCACCGGACTTCTGCGGCTCCACGAGGACGGCCACGCCATACCACCGCAACTCGGCCTCGGTCGTCGTGAGCCGCAACTCGTCCGTCCGCTCCCAGACACCGGCGAACGCCGCCTGCACCAGCTCCACCGCGCGCGCGTGCATCGGATTGTTGGCGAGATAGAGCTGGTGCGCGCGCATCGCCTTGACGAGATGCTTGAGCAACTCCTCGACGATCGCGGGAGCGAACGGTGGTTCCTCGCGCTCCTCGTGCTCCGGCATCGGCGCCGGGACCGCGGCGTGCGTCACGTCTCGGCGGACCCCATCTCGCTGACCTGGGCCACGTCCTTGTCGCCGCGCCCACTCACGCAGAGCAGGACCGTTTCATCGGCGCCCCACCGCCCGCGCTGATCCGCGATCCACGCCACCGCGTGCGCCGTCTCCAATGCCGGGATGATCCCCTCCAGCCGGCTCAACAGGCGAAACCCGCGGAGCGCGTCCGCGTCCGTCGCGGCGACGTAGGTCGCCCGATGCGTGTCACGCAGGTAGGCGTGCTCGGGACCGACGCCGGGATAGTCGAGGCCGGCGGAGATCGAGTGCGCCGGGTGCACCTGCCCGCCGGCATCCTGGAGGAGGTAGCTCATGGCGCCGTGCAGCACGCCGGGAACGCCGTGCGCGAGCGACGCGGCGTGGCGGCCGGTCTCGATGCCCTCGCCCGCGGCCTCCACCCCCACCAGCTCCACATCGACGTCCTCGATGAACGCGTGGAAGATCCCCATCGCGTTGGACCCGCCGCCGACACACGCCACCACCGTCCGCGGCAGGCCGCCGGTGCGTTCCAGCACCTGCGCGCGCGCCTCGCGCCCGATCACCGCCTGGAGATCGCGCACCATTCGCGGATACGGCGCCGGACCGACGACCGAACCGATGATGTAGTGGCTGTCGTTCACATTCGTGACCCAGTCTCGTATGGCTTCGGTCGTGGCGTCCTTCAGCGTTCGCGTTCCACTCGTGACCGGCACCACCGCTGCTCCCATCAGGCGCATCCGAAAGACGTTCAGCCGCTGCCGGCGAATGTCCTCCTCCCCCATGTAGACGACGCACTCGAGCCCGAAGCGCGCACAGATCGTCGCCGTCGCCACGCCGTGCTGCCCCGCGCCGGTCTCGGCGATGATCCGCCGCTTCCCCATGCGCCGAGCGAGGAGCGCCTGCCCCACCGTGTTGTTGATCTTGTGTGCGCCGGTGTGGTTCAGATCCTCGCGCTTCAGAAGGATCCGGGCACCGACGTCTTCGGAGAGTCGCGGAGCCCCACTCAATGGCGATGGACGACCCACGTAGTTACGCAGCAACTCGTCGAGCTCGCTACGGAATTCCACATCCGCCATCGCTGCATCGAATTCCGCGTCCAGCGCCTCCAGCGCGGGGATCAGCGTCTCCGGCACGTAGCGGCCGCCGTACGATCCGAATCGGTCGCGGGTGCCCGCCGCGTCCGGGGTCTGCTCCTTCTCGCTGCTCATCGGTTTGCTCCCGCGTGCCGCACGGCATCGCTGAACGCACGCATGCGCGCATGATCCTTGACTCCCGGCGCCGACTCGACGCCCGAGGAGACGTCGACGACGTCCGGATGCATCGTGTCGATCGCGCTCACCACGTTCTCCGGTGTAAGGCCGCCGGCGAGCACGATCCGCATCCGAGCTCGCATCGGGGCGAGCGCGTCGGCAACGCGCCGCCAGTCGAACGAGCGGCCCGTGCCGCCGAGCGCGCCCGCGATCTTCGCGTCGAGAACGATCGCGTCCGCGGCGTCGATCAGCTCCGGCAGGGCCGCAGGAATCCGGCTCCCTTCGACGCGCACCACGCTCCAGACCACCAGCCCCGTTCGCGTCCGCACGCGCTCCACCGCGGAGGCATCCGGGTCGCCGTGAAGCTGCGCGACGTCGAGACTCGCCACGGCGGCGATCTCCGCGATCTCGTCCGCCGTCTGCGGACCGAAGACGCCGACGCGAGCCACTTCGCGCGGTACCGGCGCGAGACATTCCGCGGCTGACGCGGCATCGATACGCCGCGGACCGCCGGCGAACACCACTCCGACGAAGTCCGCGCCGAGGTGCGCCGCCTCGGCGGCGTCGGCGGCGCGTGTGACGCCGCAGAACTTGAGCTCAGCCGGCACGAGCACTCCGAGGAACGCCCGCGAGCGCGCGAACGGCGGCGGCGGGATCGCTCGCCGCCGAGATCGAGGAGCCGACGAGCACCGCATCCGCGCCGGCGCCCGCGACCCGCTCGACGTGCTGGCGGGTGTCGACGCCGCTTTCGGCGACCGCGACGCGATCCCAGGGGATGAGCGGGATCAGACGCTCGGCCGTCGATGGATCGATCCGCAGCGTCTCGAGATCGCGGTTGTTCACTCCGATGATCCGGGCGCCGGACTGGAGGGCCCGCTCGAGCTCGTCCTCATCCCGAACCTCGACCAGCGGCTCCACGTTCCACTCGATCGCGAGCCGGACGAGGGCGGCCAGTCGATCCGGCGCGAGCGCGCGAGCGATCAGCAACAGGCTCGACGCACCGAGGGCGCGGGCCTCGATGACCTGGACCTCATCGACGTGGAAATCCTTCTTCAGCACCGGGATCGGGACGCGCGCCCGCACCGCCTCGAGGTCGGCGGGTGATCCGCCGAAGTGCAGAGGCTCCGTGAGCACCGAGATCGCCGCGGCCCCCCCGCGGGCGTACGCCATCGCCTGAACATCCGCGGAAATTCCGGTGGCGATCTCACCCTTCGACGGTGACCGGCGCTTCACTTCGGCGATCACCGCGACTTCCGGGTGCCTCAGTGCGTCAATGAGTGGGGGCGATGGTGCCGATCCGCGGGCGCGGGCCTCGAGCCCGGTCCAATCACGGCGAAGTGCCTCGACGCGTGAAGCGGACTGCGCGATGATCGTCCCCAGGACGCCCCCAGGCGGGCGCCAGCGAGTATCAGCTTGCACTTCGGCCTGTGTTCGGCTATCGTGAGTTCGGCGGTTATTCGGGAAGCGGTCGGGTGGAGGACCGCTCCTCTAACGTAATCTGGAGATGACCATGCCGCTGACCAAGCGCCAGCGCGAGATCCTGAATTATCTGTCGACCTACTCGGAGGAGAACGGCTACGCGCCGAGCTTCGAGGAGATCGCGGCGCACTTCGAGTACAACTCGCTCGCGACGGTGCACGAGCATCTCAGCAATCTCGAGCGCAAGGGGTACATCAAGCGCTCGTACAACGAGAGCCGCGCGATCGAGATCCTTCCGTCGGATGTCTTCCCCAAGGCGGTCGAGCTTCCCCTGCTGGGCGCTGTCGCGGCGGGCATGCCGATCGAGTCGCTTGGCACCGGCGAGACGCTCTCGGTTCCCGACGCGTTCCTGCGCGGCAACGGCAGTCACTACGTGCTGCGCGTCCGCGGGAACTCGATGATCGACGAGCAGATCCGGGACGGCGACTTCGTCGTCGTCAGCGAACGGCAGAGCGCCGACAACGGGGAGATGGTGATCGCCCTGCTCAACGGGAGCTCGGCCACGGTCAAGAAGATGTATCGCGAGCGGGACGGCCGCATTCGCCTCCAGCCGGCGAACGAGACGATGGCGCCGATGTACGTGCACGAAAACGACATCACCATCCAGGGTGTCGTCGTGGGTGTGCTGCGGCGTTACTGAGCGGGAACGGGCTCGCTCGCGTTGAACGCGTCGCGCAGGCGGCGCAGCGCCTCGAGTCCGAGCCCGTCGTCGAGCGCCGCCCGCGCGCGCTCGACGCCGGCGCCGTAGTCCGGCGTCATCCCCGAGACGTAGAGCGCCGCCGCGGCGTTCAGTACCACCGCGGCCCGCGCCCCCTCGGTTCCCCTCCCCGACAGCACAGCCTCGATCACCTCGGCGTTGGCCGTCGGGTCTCCCCCGGCCAGCTCCGCCGCCGACGCGGCCCGTACGCCATGGTCCGCCGGCCGAATCTCCCACTGCCGGATGGTGCCGTCGCGGACCTCGAGCACGCGCGTCGGGCCGAGTGGCGAGATCTCATCCATCCCTGGCTCGCCGTGCACCACGAGTGCGTGCACGCTCCCGAGCTCGGCCAGCGCGCCGGCGAGCAGGGGGAGCCGGCGTTCCTCCGCCACGCCGACCACCTGCCGTCCCGCGCTCGCCGGATTCGCGAGCGGCCCGACGATGTTCATCACTGTCGGGATCGCGAGCTCGCGCCGGACCGGACCGACGTGGCGCATCGCCGGGTGCATCAGTGGGGCGAACATGAAGACGATGCCCGCGCGCTCGAGGGCGCGCGCCATCACTTCGACCGGCGCCTCGATCCGGACGCCCAGCGCCTCGAGCACGTCCGCGCTCCCGCATTGCGAGGTGAAGGACCGGTTCCCGTGCTTCGCGACCCGGACGCCGGCGCCCGCGGCGAGCAGCGCGGCCGCGGTCGAGATGTTGAAGGTCCGCACGGTGCCGCCGCCCGTCCCGCACGTGTCGACGAGGGCCGCCGCATCGTCCGCGGGAAGCGTGATCATGGCCTCGCGCAGCGCGCGCGCGGCGCCGGCGACCTCGTCCGCCGTCTCACCCTTGACGCGCAACCCGATGAGCATGCCCGCGATCAGCGCCGGGCTCCCCTCCCCGCGCATGATCTCGCCGAACGCGTCGGCCGCCTCGGTCGCGGACAGCGATTCTCCGAACGCGAGTCGCCGGACGGCGCGCTGCAGCGCCTCAGCGGACACCGATCGTCTCGAGCAGGCGCTCGGCGAGGCGCGCGTGCTGCGCCGCGAGCGCCAGCACGAGCGCGAGCAGCCGAACCCGCTCGACGTCCTCCTCGACGAACACGCCGAACTGCGCGCGGTTGGTGAGATTGATGACCCCGACCAGCTCGTCGCGGTAGATGAGCGGAAAGCTGATGAACGAGCCGGTCGTGAAGTACTGGTCGCGCAGCAGCGGGTGCTGGTTCGCGTGCGCGACATCCTCCACCAGAAGGGGCTCGCGGCTCTGCGCCACCCTGCCGGCGACGCCCGTGCCGATCGGGATGCGCGTGCCCTCGCTCACATTGGGCGCGACGCCGCGCGCGGCGGCCAGGTAGAGCATGTTCGGCTCGGGCGCGCGCAGAAGGAGTGAGACGCGCTGTGCCTGCATGTCGTCGCCGACGAGCGATAGCATGCCGTCGACGAGCTGCCGCGGGTCGTGCGTCGTCGTGTCGATCTCGAGCAGCCGCTCGAGCAGATAGAGCGTGCGGGTCTTCTGGCGTAGCGCCTCGCTCCGGCGGTGGAGCTCGATGTGCGCGCGCTCGAGCTGCTCGACGGCGGCCGTGACCTGCTGTTCGACCGCGCGGGCCCGGCGCGTAGCCCGGCGTGCGTCCTCGACCGCGCTCGCCGCCTCGCGCTCGAGCATCAGCACGCGCGCCGGTTCGTCGACGGGGCGCGACGCCGCATCGCGGGCGGCCACGAGCTCCTCCTCGAGCACGCCGAGCCGGCGCAGGTAGTCGCCGTGAACCTTCTGGGTGACCTCTTCCAGCGTATGGACCGCCTCTTCGCGCGCCTCGCGCTCGGCGAAGCGCATGAACGCGAGCTCGAACAGCGCGACCGCGGCCCCGAACCGCTCCGTCGTGCGCGTGCCGAAGATCTTCCGCGCCTCGTGCAACGCGAGGATGGCGGCGAGGTGTCCATCCACCCGCAATCCGCGGAGCGCGAGCCACCCGCCTTCGGTTTGCGGGCGCATCCCGAAGAGCCGCGCGTATTCGTCGGACTGCTCGCCGAGGTCGATGAACTGGCCGCCGGCCGCGACGGCGAGGCGGACATGCGCCGGAAGGTGATCGAACGTCGTCTCGACGGGGCTGCGCTCCACGCGTCCGCCATTCGGCGTGAGCCGCTCGCGGAGCATCTCGCGCCGCCCATCGTACCGCAGCAGCGCGAGATGGGCGCCGCGATCGAGCTCGGCGAGCCCCTCACCGAGCGCGACCAGCGCCGCGTCGAGATCGGGCGCGCCACCCAGCGAATGGGCGAGCGAGGCGAGCGTGCGAGGGGGCATGTAGAAGCGGGAAACAGCAGCGGCGGGTGAGGTGGCGCGGACGCCTAATGTCCATTCTACGTGCAACAAAGTCAATCGCTTGGACCACGTGGCGCGCTTGACTCCGCACCGGCGCTCGGTAATTTCCGTCGTGTGTCGGCGCGGACCATCCAGCTCGTGTTGCACTACGACGGCGCGGGCTTCGCCGGCTGGCAGCGACAGCCCGAAGAGCGAACCGTTCAGGGCGTGCTCGAAGACGCGCTGGCTCGGCTGTGTGGTGAGCCGACGGCGGCGCTGGCCGCCGGGCGAACGGATGCGGGGGTGCATGCGCGCGGCCAGGCGATCGGCGTCCGCACGGGTTCGCGATGGACGGCACGCACGCTGCGGCGGGCTGTCAACGGCGTTCTTCCGGCCGACGTGTGGGTCGCCGAGGCGCACGAGATGCGCGCGGAGTTCCACGCCCGATACAGCGCGACGTCCCGGCGGTACAGCTACACCGTCGGCACCGATGACACGGCGGCCTCGCCGTTCCGGCGCCGCTGGGAGTGGGCGTACGGCCGGCCGCTGTCGCTCGAGCTGTTGCGGTCGGCGGCGGCAACGATCGAAGGGGATCACCGGTTCCTGGCCTTCGCCGTGCGAGGAACGGCTCCGGCGCACGACGAACACCGATGCACCGTGCGCCGTGCCGAGTGGCGCGAGCGCGGGGGCGAGGGAGGTGGCGGTTGCGAGGGCGGGGGCGGGGGCGGGGG
>CAYLPM010000134.1:0-4336 GCA_964385525.1 uncultured Gemmatimonadaceae bacterium | reverse complement strand
GTCGCCGGTGCCGGGCGGCATGTCGACGATGAAGTGGTCGAGCTGCCCCCACTGCACGTCGCGCAGGAACTGCTGGATGATCTTCATCACGATCGGGCCACGCCAGATCGCCGGCTGATCGCGCGCGATGAGGAAGCCGAGGCTCATGATCTTCACGCCGTGCGCCTCGAGCGGCTGGATCTTCTCGTTCACCACCGGTGGCGGCGCGCTGATGCCCATCATCCGCGGGATGTTCGGGCCGTAGATGTCCGCATCCATGAGCCCGACGCGCGCACCCATCTGCGCGAGGGCGACGGCGAGGTTCGTCGAGATGGTGGACTTGCCGACGCCGCCCTTGCCGCTCGAGATGGCGATGATCCGGCCGAGGTTCGGGTACGATGTCGGCGTGGGCGCGGGCGGACGCTGCTGAGGCGCCGCCGCGGGCTCGGTCATCACGGGAAGCGAGCGCCCCCGGCCGGGGCCGGGGCCGGCTCCTCCCGGCGGGCCGCCGTGACCGCGGGCACCCGGGCGCGCCGGAGCCGCCGGCCGTCCGGGCTCCGGTGGTGCGGCGCCCGTGCCCGCGCGCGCGTTCGCGGAGTGACCGGCCTCGATCTCCGACGCGTCCTTTACATCGACGCGTACGTCGGTCACGCCATCGATCTCCTCGAGTGCATGCCTGACCTCGCGAACGAGGGTCGCGTCGTCGTTCGGCGCGAGGAGCAGCGTGAGGCGGATCCGGCCCGCGGTGGTCGTGGCGACATCGCGGATCATCTCCGCCGCCACGACGTCGGTGCCGAGGCGCCGGTTCTGGACGTGCGACAGGGCGGAGGCAATCCGCTCCTGGAGGTTCTCAGGCATCAGATTCGTGATCGGTGACGATGGCGCGGACTTCCCGGATCTCGGGCACCTGCATCCGCAGATTGGCCTCGATCCCCTGGAGCAGGGTCACCGCGGACATGTCGCAGTGATCGCACCCGCCTTCGATTCGCAGGAGCGCGAGGCCGGTGTCCCGATCGAACTCCACGAGCTGGATCTGGCAGGCCTCGATGCGCAGGAGGGGGACGAGGTGGTCGATCGCATGCTGGATTCGGCCCTCGATACCCTTGTTTGCCCGCTCTCCGCGCTTCAGGACGCCCATGGTACGGAAGGTAGGGAGCGGGGGGGGTAATTCAAGGGAAGGTCCGAGTCCGCGGAAGGGCTGAGGGGATCCAAGCCGTGAGCTGTCAGCTGGCCAGCGTGCCAGCGGTGAGCAGCTGCGGAACACCGCGCCCCGGAGAACGCCTCAGCTACCTGCTGGCATGCTGGCCAGCTGGCGGCTCACAGCTTGGATTCCCCCCGCCCATTCCCGAACTCTCCGAGCCAATCCACCCTCTCCCTGCGAGGATCTCAGACAGCAGGAGCCGGTACCGCCTGCCCCCGCCCTGTCGCCGATTCCGGCGCCCCCGCCCCCGCCCGCTCCAGCGCTGCCAATCGCTTCCGCTCCGGCCGCCGCTCGAACAACAGGTAGAGCGATGGCGTCACGATCAGCACCAGGATCGTCGAGCTGGACAGGCCCCCGATCAGCGCGTAGCCGAGCGCGTTCCAGATGTTCTGGTCCGCGTACTCGCTGAAGAGCACGAGCGGCAGCAGCCCGAAGATCGTGCTCGCGCTCGTCATCAGGATCGGCCGCACGCGCTGGAGCGTGCCCTGGATGATCGCCTCCATCAGCGCCACGCCGTGCTCGCGCCGGAGCTGGTTCACGCGGTCGATCATCAGGATGGAGTTGTTGACGACGATCCCACCCATCATGATCACGCCGATGTAGGCCTCGCGCGTGAACGTCGCGCCGGCGTAGAAGAAGAGCATGAAGACGCCGATCATCGCCATCGGCACGGTGAGCAGCACGCACAGCGGCTGGCGGACGGACTCGAAGAGCGCGGCGCACACCATGAACACGAGGACGAGCGAGATCCCGAGCACCATCCAGATCTGCTGCTGATCCTCGCGCGAGAAGCTGAACTCCTCCCGCCCGATGATCTCGTACCCCTCGGGCACCTCGGTGCTGGCGATCACGCCATCGCGCACCCGGTCGCCGAGCCGGACCGGGCCGCGGAACTCGTAGCTCACGATCCGCTGGTACTGCTGGTTCTCACGCGTGATCGTGCTCGGCAGAAAGCGCTCCTCGACCGTGGCGACGCTGCCCAGCCGCACCGATCCGCCGTTCGGCGTCGGGATCGAGAGGTTCTCCAGCTCGCGCAGATCGACCTTGTCGAACCCCGCGTACTTCACGGAGAGCTGGACTTCCTCGCCGCCGATGTTGATCTCGCCGCCGGCCGGCCGGTCGTTCGTCGACGCGCGCACGAAGCCGAGCACGTCCTGCACCGTCAGGTCGTACATGCCGAGCTGCCGCCGGTCGATGCGGACGACGATCTCCGAGGCCTTGTTGCGGCCGTAGAACCGCCCGGCGGAGTTGATGTCGACGTCCCGAATGCGCGAGAACCGCGTCAGGCGGTCCGCGAGCCCCTCGGCGAGACGCTCGGCATCCTTGTAGTTGTAGCCGAGAATCTTGATGCTGTAATTCGGCGGCGAGGAGCCACCGCCGTAGAAGGCGCGGCCGACGCCGGTCACGCGCACGTCGGCGCCGCCGAACTGATAGCTGTAGGCCGCGAGCTGATCGTAGATCGCCAGCGGGATCAGCGTCTGCTCGAGCGAATCCGGGAAGGTGATGTGGGTTCGCGCCGACGCGTTGGAGTAGACGTTCGTCGTGAAGCGCTCGAGCTCGGGCATGTGCTTGAGCTTCTCCTCGAAGAACATCGCCAGCTCGTTGGCGCGCTGGAGGCTCTCACCGCGGGGGAGGCGGATCGAGATGTCGATGTAGCTCGCCTGCCCGCCCCAGCCGCTCCACAGCCGGCCGCGGGAGACGTATTTGTCGAACAGATGCCACGAGCCGGCGAACATCGCGACGGCTACGATGCACACCACCCAGGGGAAGCGCAGCGTCCCGCGGATCGCGCCCGCATACCACCGGACGTAAAACGGATCGCCTGGCGGCCGGGCCGGCCCGCCCGTCGGGCCCGCGGCACCGGGGCCCGTCCGGTCGAGCACCCTCGCCGCGAGCGCGGGGATGAAGCTGAACGAGACGAGCAGGCTCGCGATCAGGCTGAGCCCGACGACGATCGCGAGCGGCAGGTAGTAGAGCCGCAACTCACCCTGGAGGTACACGAACGGAATGAACACCACGATCGTCGTGAGCGTCGCCACGATGATCGCGAGCACGACGTCGCGTGCGCCGCCCTCGGCGGCCGGAATCGCGGCTTCGCCCTCGCGGCGCCGCCGATAGATGTTCTCGAGCACGACGATCGCGTTGTCGACGATGAGGCCGAAGCCCATCGCCATCCCCATAAGGGTCAGGATGTTGAGGCTGAAGCCCGCGAAGTAGACGAAGTTCAGCGCGATCATGAGCGAGAAGCCGATCGTCGCGAACACGATCACGGCCGAGCGCAGCGACCGCAGGAACAGCAGCAGAACGAAGA
Organism: uncultured Gemmatimonadaceae bacterium; assembly: GCA_964385525.1. Classification (GTDB taxonomy): domain Bacteria; phylum Gemmatimonadota; class Gemmatimonadetes; order Gemmatimonadales; family Gemmatimonadaceae; genus DATKCV01. Next base: position 845 of record CAYLPM010000134.1, on the reverse strand, counting down.
AGATCACGACCGCCGAGAAAGTCGCGCGCGTCCGCAGATCCGTGAACTGGACCCGGATGTCCTTGCTCATGTCGCGGTCGAGGAGCAGCCTGGCACCGTTTGGCAGCGCGCGCGCGACGCTGTCCACCGCCATCTTGGCCGCGTCGGCAACCGTGATGCTGTTCGAGCCGTGCTCGCGCCGCATCGTGACGTTGACGGCCGGATAGCCATCGATGCGGAACAGCGACGTCGGCTCCGCGTACGTGTCGCGCACCGTCGCCACGTCGCCGAGGCGGACGAGCCGCCCGGACCCCGCCTCGAGGATCATCGCCAGCAGTTGCGTGGCCGTGTCGGGCCGCATTCGCAGGATCACGGAACGCTGGAGGCCCCGTGATTCCACCGCACCGGCCGTCTGGACCAGATCCAGCTCCCGGATGCGGTTGGCGACGATCGCGGGGTTCAACCGCAGCGACTGCGCCTTGCGCTCGTCCAGCTCGATCTCGAGCACCCGCGGGCGACCACCGTCCACCGTCACGGTCGCGATCCCCTCGACCTCGCGGAGTGGGGGATAGAGCTCGTCATCGGCCCACTGGCGCAGGTGCTCGACCGTGTATGGACCGGTGAGGATGTACGAGAGGAAAGTGGTGTTCTGGCGGCTGAACTCGGGCGGGACGTACGGCGTGACATACGGCGGCTGCACGCCGGGCGGCAGCTCGCCCTCGAGCGAAGCGATGCGCTCGGAGAGCTCGAGGCGCGCGAAGTCCATGTCGGTAGCGCGCGCGAACTCGACGTTGATGAGCGCCCGCCCGGTGCCGTTCTGATCGCTCGATTCGGAGTTGATCGTCTCGACGCCGCGCACCTGCTGG
>CAYLPM010000133.1:0-10434 GCA_964385525.1 uncultured Gemmatimonadaceae bacterium | reverse complement strand
GCCTTCTCGCCCATTGGTTGGCATGCAGACAGCGGGCCCGATAGACTTGGGCACCATGGCTTCGAGAAAGAAGAAAGCGAACACAACGCGCCCCGCACCGTCGGCGAACGCGGATGGCGCGACCCCGCAACCTCCACGCGGCCGCAAGCGCCGCGGCCCGCGGACCGCGACCGGCAAGACGGCCGATCCCTACCTGCTCGAGACGGCCTCCGCCGAATCGCGGGAAGGACTCCGAGAGCGGACCGAGGAAGGCCACATCGCCGCTGGGCGGACGCCGCCGTCGCAGCGCGAGGGCGGGCGATCGTCGGGTCAGCGACGCATGTCGGTCGACGAATCGATCCGCAACGTGAACGTGCCGATCACAGAGGATGAGAAGCTCTTTCGCGAACGCGGACCGCGACTCGATTTCACGAGAACCGACCCGTGGCGGGTGATGCGGATCATGGGCGAGTTCATCGAAGGCTTCGACACACTCGCCTCGGTGACCCGCGGCGTCTCGATCTTCGGCTCGGCCCGGACGCACCCGGAAGATCCGCAGTACACGAACGCGCAGGAGACGGCGCGCATTCTCGCGGAGGCGGGCTTCTCCATCATCACCGGCGCCGGACCCGGGATCATGGAGGCGGCGAACAAGGGCGCGCGCCTCGGCGGCGGCCCCTCGATCGGCTGCAACATCGAGCTGCCGTTCGAGCAGGGCGCGAACCCGTACGTCGACACGATCATCAACTTCCGGTATTTCTTCGCGCGGAAGATGATGTTCGTGAAGTACTCGTCCGCCTTCATCATCTTTCCCGGAGGCTTCGGCACGCTCGATGAAGCCTTCGAGGCGCTGACGTTGATCCAGACGGGAAAGATCTACCAGTTTCCGGTGATCTTCTTCGGCCGTCACTACTGGGCCGGCCTGGTGCGGTGGCTGCAGACGCGCGTACTCGGCGAGCGCAAGATCTCGGCGGGCGATCTCGACCTGATGGTGCTGACCGACGATCCGCAGGAGGCGGCCGACGCGGTGGTCGAGGCCTACGAGGCTCAGACACGCCGGGCATTCGAGCGGGGAGACTGAGTGGCGAAGAAAAAGGCTGATCACGATGCCGGCACGCGCGCGTCGCCCGCGGGACCGAAGGCCGACCAGCGACGGGCGGCCGAGGAGCGTGAGCGGAGCGCGGGATCACGCCACGCGAGCGGGGAGAGTCGCTTTCTGGGTGGGCAGCGCATCGAGCCGCGCGCGATCACCGGGCGCGAGACCACGGCCGAGCTGATCGAACAGACCTTTCTGGCCTACAACGCGGCCCGGCTGCGGGAAGCGTGTCAGCTGCTCACGCAGAAGATGCTCGAGCCCGACGTGACGGTCGGCCTCACGCTCACGGGCGCGCTCACGCCGGCCGGACTGGGCATGGCCGCGCTCATCCCGCTCATCGAAGCGGGGTTCGTCGACTGGATCATCTCGACGGGCGCGAATCTCTACCACGACACGCACTTCGGGCTCGGGCTCGCGATGCACCGCGGCAACGCGCAGGAGTCGGACGTGGTGCTGCGCGAGGAAGGTATCGTCCGCATCTACGACATCTTCTTCGACTACGACGTCCTGCTCTCGACCGACGCGTTCTTCCGCAAGATCATCCAGGGCCGTGAATTCCAGCGCTCGATGTCGAGTGCCGAGTTCCACTGGCTGTGCGGGAAGTACGTGCAGGAGCGCGAGCGCGCGCTCGGCATCGGGCAGAAGTCACTGCTCTCCGCCGCGTACGCGGCCGGCGTCCCGATCTACACCTCCTCGCCGGGCGACTCCTCGATCGGGATGAACATTGCGGCCCTCGCGCTCGACGGGAACAAGTGCACGATCGATCCGAACGCCGACGTGAACGAGACTGCATCGATCGTCCTCGCGGCAAAACGCGGCGGCGGCCGAAGTGCCGTCATGATCCTCGGCGGTGGCAGCCCGAAGAACTTCGCCCTCCAGACCGAGCCGCAGATCCAGGAAGTGCTCGGGATCGACGAGAAGGGGCACGATTACTTTCTGCAGGTCACGGACGCACGGCCCGACACTGGCGGCCTCTCGGGCGCGACGCCGGCCGAGGCCGTGAGCTGGGGCAAGATCGATCCGGATCGTCTTCCGGACGCGGTCGTGTGCTATCTGGATTCGACGGTCGCACTCCCACTGCTCACCGCGTGGGCCCTCGCGCGCCACGAGCCACGCCCGCTCAGGCGGCTGTTCGAGCGGCGTGAGGTGATGATGGATCGGCTGCGGGCGGAGTACGCGCGAGCGACCCACGAAGCGGTTGCCGCGGAGGCGACGGAGACGGTGCTGGAACGTCACCGATAGTCAAGCGGCGAGATCTCGACCGATCTGGAACGACACCACGAGCAGCAGTGCCGCGGCGAGCAACGTCCAGCCGACGCTCGAACGCGGATCACCCACCACTGACCACTTCGTCGTCGGCAGTCCCTCTCACCGCGCGCACGAAGTTGAGCCGCGACAGATCGCCGAACGTGATCGCAGTGACCATGTCCGCCCTGCCCAGCACGTCGCGCGCGATCGCGCGGTCGCTCCACCCCCTTCGCATCAGCCGCTCGATCGCGCCGATCGTCTCCTCGATCCAGTCCGCCTTGGCGAGGAGAGCGGGAAGCGGGTCGCTGATCGCGCCACGGTGTGCGTCGAAGAGCGAGCGCGGGCGGAGGTCGGCGACGCGACGCACGCTCGCGGCATGCGCGCGCGGGTTCTCCGAGCGGTGCAGCGCCCGCACCTTCACGCCGAGGAACAGGTCGCCTGCGTAGACGAGGGCCCGGTCCGGGTCCCACACGACGTGATGATCGACGGAGTGGCCGGGCGTCGGGACGAGCCGGAGCCGGCCGAGGTCCGCCGGTGTGACGGGCGATCGCAGCGGCGCGGGTGCTCCCCAGACCAGCCGGCGATAGAGTCCGATCGGCGGCAGTGACTGCAGGATCTCGAGCGTCGCGGGCGACGCGGCCATCGGAATGCCGCGACGCGCGATCGCTTCGGCGTTGCCACCGTGGTCTTCGTGCCAGTGCGTGATCGCGACCGCGCGCGGACGCAGCTCATCGAGGACGCCCGCCAGGTCGGCGGCGACGCCCGGGAAGCCGGTGTCGATGAGCACTCCGTCCGCGAAGAAGGCGCTGACGGAATAGCCCACGGCACGGCTGTGTCGGCTTGAGAAGTGGAGGCGGGTGACGCCATCGTGGGTGTCGCGCGAGAGCACGACATGCAACCTAGTGCGACTGGCCGCGCCAGTTGACGCCGGCTTCGCGACCATCGTGTCCCGAACCGCGGCACGGATGCCTCAGGCCGTTCCGACCCCGACCTCTTCGCCCACGCGATGTCGCATCTCGATGCCCTCGATGACTATTTCGGTTTCCTTCGGGACTTCGGCCGCAACCCGGTCGCGATCGACGTCGCGCACAATCTCTTCCTGATCGGCGCGCTCGTGGCGCGCAAACCGGAGCAGGTGCTCGAGCTCGGGATCGGCTCCGGGTACGTCACGTGGAGCCTGCTGCACGGGCTTCGCTACAACAGGCGTGGCAGGCTCACATCGGTGGACAACTTTCTCGACTGGAAGGGGGCCGAGCCGCCGTACGTCCAGGAGCTGCGCGACGGGGGCGCGGAGATCATCGCGCCGATGGAGGAGAAGGAGTTCGTCTTCGGCGCGCCCAGCGATGCGTACGACTTCATGGTCTCCGACGCCGATCACTCGCGGAGCGGGACGTGGATCGACGAGCACCTGCGCATCGTCAGGCACGATGGGTTCATGTTCTTCCACGATACCAACCACCAGACGAAGTACAAGAGCCTCAAGCTGATCGAGAAGCGCATCCGCGAGCTGCGGCTCCCGTACTTCCATTTCACCGAGAACAGTCGCCCGGACGAGCGGTGCGATCGCGGATGGCTGTTCGCGATCAATAGGAAGGACGCCGGCGCCGCCCCGGCGAGGCCCCGGTCGGTGCTCGCGCGACTGTTTGGGCGCTGACTCTCTGGACCGCTGCGTGCCCGCACCTTACCTTGGGATCAGCATGACGACCGCACGCACCATCCACCGACTCGCCGCCGACGGCCGGCTCACGTCACGCGCGAAGCGCGGCCGTGCGGCGGCGCGAGGAGCCCGACGGCCGGGTGCCCTCCCGGAGCAGCTCTTGCACTAGAAACTCCTTCAGGCCATAGACTTCCCCGTTGGAAGCGCCCGGCCAGAGGTCGGGCGCTCACGTTTTCCCATGCGGGCATCCCCATGATCGAAGAACTCAAGCAGAAACTGCACGGCGAGGTCGAACGCCTGCAGCACGAGCTCAACATCACGCTGCCCGCCGAGATTCGCAAAGCGGTGGAGCACGGCGACCTGCGCGAGAACAGCGAGTACAAGGCCGCGCTCGAGCGGCAGCAGTTCGTGCAGGCGCGCCTCGGGCAGCTGCGGCAGCGTTTGAGCAAGCTCGCGCAGATCGACGTCGCGCAGATCCCCGACGACAAGGTCGGGCTGGGGTCGCGCGTCGTCGTCGAGGATGAGCGCTCCAAGTCCCGCGAGACGTACCATCTCGTGTTCGGGGACGCCGAGGACTTCGACGAGGGACACGTGACGATGGCGTCGCCGATCGGCCGGGCGCTCGTCGGCAAGGGCGTCGGCGAATCGGCGGTCCTCAGGCTCCCGACGATGACGCGCCAGTTGCGCATCGTGGAGTTGAGCACGATCCACGAGTCGCTCGCGGCCGGCGACAACCGGAACGGCTCGCCGTGAGGCTCAGGCCGGCGCGCGCGCCGGCGCCGGGAGCGGGTCGATGACGAAGATCCGCTCGACTTCCCGTTCGTAATCGAGGAGCGCCGTCTGACGGCGCTCCTCGTTCCATTCCAGCACCGGCGCCACGAGCGAGGCGACCGCCGAGGCGACTCCGCGCCCGTGGTCGCGCGTCTCGAACGCGATCCTCGTGCGGCGAATCAGCAGATCGCCGAGCGTGCGGGCCATCTCGAACCGCGCGGCGTGGACGAGCTCCGCGCGAACGTAGGGCAGATCCGGCGCGACCGTCGCTGCGAGCGACGCGTCCGCTTCGGCGAGCGACCACACGTCGCGCCACGCGGAGCCGTACGCATGGACGAGGTGCCGCGCGCGCGCGGCGCCGCCGACACGCGGCGACGCCTCGGCGATTGCATCCGCGAGGGTGCCGATGTCGCCGCCCGGCAGCGGCGCGTCCGCGGTGGGCGAGCGCCGCCGGCGTCCGCCGAGCCGCGACGCGATTGCATCCACCGCCTCGGCGGCCATCACGCGATACGTGGTGAGCTTCCCGCCGCTCACCGCGAGGACGCCGCCGGGCGTCCACGAGAGAAGGTGCTCGCGCGAGGCACTGGCCGGTGTGTCGTCGAACCCGCTCGCGATGAGCGGCCGGATGCCCGCCCACGCGCTCACGATGTCCGTGCTGGTGAGGTTCGCGTGCGGGAAGAAATGGTTTGCCGCCGCCAGCAGGTAGGCGGTGTCGGACTCGTCGGCGCGTACCTGCGCCGGAGTCGCCGGGGTCTCGGTGTCCGTGGTCCCGATGATCGTCTGAGTGCCGCTCGGCAGCGCGAACATCACGCGGCCGTCGGTTGGGGACAGGAGCGTGAGGGCGTCGCGATTGGCGATGCGCGAGCGGGGGACGGCGATGTGCACGCCCTTCGTGCCGCGCACGAGGGCGGGGGCATCCGGACGCTCGAAGCGGTGCACGGCATCGCTCCAGGGTCCGGTGGCGTTCACGACCACCCGCGCACGCACGTCGAGCGCGCTCGCGCTCTCACGGTCGCGCACCGTCGCGCCGACCACCTGGCCGTTCCGGATCCGCAGGTCCTCCGCCGCGACGTGGTTGAGCACGATCGCGCCGGCCGCGGCGGCCCCGATTGCGTTGGCGAGCGTCAGTCTCGAGTCGTCGGTGGCGGCGTCGTAGTACAGCGCTCCACCCACCAGCGACTCGGCTCGGAGCTCCGGTTCGCGCGCCAATACCATGTTCGCGCTGAGCGGGCGATGCACGGCGACGTTTCGAAAGAGCGCCAGGGCATCGTAGAGCGCGAGGCCGGCGAGCAGCTTCCATCGTGGGACGCGCGCGCCGCGATACACGGGCCAGGTGAAGGCGAGCGGCCGCACGAGATGCGGGGCGAGTCGCAGCAGCCGGCGGCGTTCGGCGCTCGACTCGAAGACGAGCGAGAGGTACCCATGCTCGAGATACCGCACACCGCCGTGAATGAGGCGTGAGGAGCGGCTCGAGGTGCCGCTGGCGAAGTCCTCGCGCTCGACAAGCGCGACGTGCAGGCCGCGCAAGGCCGCATCGCGCGCGATCCCCGCGCCCGTGATCCCGCCGCCGATGATGAGCACGTCGAACTCCCGCTCCCCGAGGGCTCGGAGCGCGGCGGAGCGGGACGGGAGCGGTGCGAGCGGCACGACCAACGGTAGCGGATCGGAGAGTCGAGGGGAACTCTCCGTCGAGTTGCAGTTGCGCCCGATGGCACTCGGCGCCGCGGCTCATGCGAGTGGCGGTGGTATCGGGCGTGCTCTAACTTCTCGCTCATGGCAACCTACGGAAACGGGCGCCGCGTGGCGGTGGTGGCGGGGATCAGGACGCCCTTCGTACGCGCCGGCACACTCTTCAAGTCGATCTCCGCCATCGAGCTCGGCCGCCTCTGCGTCGCGGAGCTCCTGCAGCGCAACTCCCTCGACGGCAAGGAAGTCGAGGCGCTCGTGTTCGGAACGGTGATTCCGAACGTCGTCGCACCGAACATCGCGCGCGAGGTCTCGCTGCTCCCGCTGCTGCCGAAGGGCGTGGAGGCGTACACCGTGAGCCGCGCGTGCGCCTCCGCCAATCAGGCGATCACGGCGGCCGCCGATCAGATCGTGCTTGGCCATCATGCGTGCGCCATCGCCGGCGGCTCGGAGTCACTCTCGAACATCCCGATCCTGCACTCGCGCGGCTTTTCCGACGCGCTCGTCGCGGCCTCGAAGGCCAAGTCGCTGACGGGACGCGTGCAGGCGCTGGCGCGTATCCGGCCGAAGGACCTCGTGCCGATCACGCCGGCCATCGCCGAACCGACCACGGGCGAGACGATGGGACAGTCGGCGGAGAAGATGGCCAAGCTCAACCACATTCCGCGCGACGCGCAGGACGAGTTCGCGCTCCGCTCGCACCGCGGGGCGGCCGCGGGAACGGAGGATGGCCGGCTCCTCGAGGAGATCGCCCCCGTATACGTGCCGCCGAAATACGCGACGGTCGTGACGTCGGACAATGGCATTCGCACGGACACCTCGCTCGAGCAGCTCGGCAAGCTGCCGCCGGTGTTCGATCGGAAGTACGGCACGGTGACGGCGGGGAACTCGTCGCCGCTCACCGACGGCGCGGCCGCGGTGATCCTCATGAGCGAGGACAAGGCACACTCACTCGGCTACGAGCCGCTCGGCTTCATCCGCTCCTACGCCTACGCGGCGCTGGATCCGGGAGAACAGCTGCTCCAGGCCCCGGTGCTCGCGGCGCCGATGGCGCTCAAGCGAGCCGGCCTCTCGCTGCGCGACATCGATCTCGTGGAGATGCACGAGGCCTTTGCCGCTCAGGTGCTCTCGAATCTCGCGGGATTCGAGTCGCAGGCCTGGGCCGAGCGCGCCGGCTTCTCGCACCCCGTGGGCGAAGTCGATCGATCCCGGCTCAACGTGATGGGCGGATCGATCGCGCTCGGGCACCCGTTCGGCGCGACCGGCGCGCGCATCCTCACCACTCTCGTGCGCGAACTGCGCCGCCGCGGCGGACAGTTCGGGCTGATGACCGTCTGCGCAGCCGGCGGGATGGGGCTGGCGATGGTCGTGGAGCGATCATGACCGCGATCGCGACCCCGTACGCCCTGCGGACCACCGTGCACGACGGCATTGCCGTCATCACGTTCGACCTTCCCGAAGAGCCGGTGAACAAGATCGGCCGCCAGGTGAAGGACGAGTTCATCGAGGTGTTCGAGCGGCTCGAGCACGACGAGAGCGTGCACGCGGCGGTGCTGATCAGCGGCAAGCCCGACATCTTCATCGCCGGCGCGGACATCGAGGAATTCCTGGAGATCGGGAGCTCGGCCGACGCGGAGCGCATGAGTCGGGATGGGCATCAGCTCCTCGATCGGCTGGAGCGGCTGCGCGTTCCCGTGGTCGCGGCGATCCACGGCGCGTGCCTGGGCGGTGGGCTCGAGACGGTGCTCGCCTGCCACTACCGGATCATCACCGATCATCCCAAGACCGTGCTCGCGCTCCCCGAGGTCCAGCTCGGACTGATCCCCGGGGCCGGTGGAACGCAGCGGCTGCCGCGCGTGGTCGGCCTGCGCAGCGCGCTCGACATGATCCTGACGGGCAAGAACATCCGCGCGAGGAAGGCGCTGCAGATCGGGCTCGCGCACGAGATGGTGCATCCGGCGATCCTGCGCGAGGTCGCGTTGCGCCGTGCGCGCGAGCTCGGCGATGGCACACTGAAGCGGGGGGGAACGAAGGGCGGCGGCGCCGTCGGCGTGCTGCTCGAGGGCAATCCGGTCGGCCGCGCGGTCGTCTTCCGGCAGGCGCGCGAGCAGACGCTGAAGAAGACGAAGGGCCATTACCCCGCGCCGCTGGCCGCGATCGAGGCGGTCCAGGCCGGCTACTCGAAGTCGCGCGAGGAGGGCTATCGCGAGGAGGCGCGGCTGTTCGGGCAGATGGCGGCGACGGAGGTCTCGAAGCAGCTGATCTTTCTGTTCTTCGCCTCGACGGCGCTCAAGAAGGACCCCGGGGTCGACGCGCCGGCGCCGAGTCCGTTACCGGTCGAGAAGATCGGCATTCTGGGCGCCGGATTCATGGGCGCCGGGATCGCCTCGGTCGCGGTACAGCGCGGCACGGCGGTGCGGCTGCGCGATGTGAAGCACGAGGCCGTGATGAAAGGGCTGGCGTCGGTGCGCGACGTGCTGAAGGAGCGGCTCGTGCGCAAGCAGATCTCGCGCACCGAGTTCGAGAACATGCTCGCGCTCGTGGGCGGGACCGTCGAGCTGGCCGGCTTCCGCGATGTCGACGTGGTCATCGAGGCGGTGATCGAGGATCTCGCGATCAAGCACCAGGTTCTCCGCGAGGTCGAGCCGCTGATCCGGGACGAGGCGATCTTCGCGTCGAACACGAGCACGATACCCATCGCGAACATCGCGCAGGCCTCGGCGCGCCCGGATCGTGTCATCGGCATGCACTTCTTCTCGCCCGTGCACAAGATGCCGCTGCTGGAGGTCATTCGCACCGGCCAGACGGATCCGGAAGTCGTGGTCACCGTCGTGGCGTACGGCAAGCAGCTCGGCAAGACGGTGATCGTGGTCAACGACGGACCGGGCTTCTACGCCAACCGCATCCTCGCCGCGTACATGAACGAAGCCGGGAAGCTCCTCGACGAGGGCGCGGCGATCGAGACGGTGGATGCCGCGCTGGTGGAGTTCGGGTTCCCGGTCGGGCCGCTGACACTGCTCGACGAGGTGGGGATCGACGTCGCCGCCAAGGCCGGGAACGTGATCTCGGAGGCCTTCGGCGCGCGCATGACCCCCTCGCAGTCGCTGCAGCGCGTGATCTCGGCGCAGCGCTACGGGCGCAAGACGCGCAAGGGCTTCTACAAGTACGATGACGAGGGGAAGAAGGGCGGAGTGGACGAGAGCATCTACGAGCTGCTCCCGACGGGAACGCGACGCTCCGACTTCGATGTCGACGAGATTCAGGACCGCACGGTGCTGGCGATGGTGAACGAGGCGGTGCGCGCGCTCGAGGACGACATCATTCGTTCGCCGCGCGACGGCGATGTCGGCGCGGTGTTCGGGATCGGATTCCCGCCGTTCCGCGGCGGACCGTTCCGGTACGTGGACACCGTGGGCGCGGACGACATCGTGCGTCGGCTCGATGCCCTGAACGAGCGCTTCGCGCCGCGCTTCGATCCGGCGGAGACGCTGCGGGACATGGGACGGAAAAAGCAGCGGTTCTATTCCGGGGATCCGAGCGCGGGAGCGTGACGCCCTGGTGGACGGTCACCGACATTGGACCGCAGAGGACCGCAGAGGACCGCAGAGGACCGCAGAGGACCGCAGAGGACCGCAGAGGACCGCAGAGAAACGGAGAGGAACGCAGAGGACGGCACACCAGTCGGAGGTCTGCCCGCGACGAGCCCGGACGACTGCTTTGCAGACGGCCCCGGGACGCAATGGCTTCCCGAGGTCGTTCATCCAACATTCCGGGCTCGTTGCGGTTCGGGAGCTCCTTCGGTGTGCAGTCCTCCGCGATCCTCCGCGCCGACCTCTGCGATCCTCCGCGGTTCAATGCAGTTTCAACTGCCCTCAGCAGCGCCGACCTCTGCGATCCTCCGCGGTTCAATGCAGTTCAACCTGCCCTCAGCAGCTCGGAATCAGTCCACGTGCGGACTCGCTCCTCAGCCGAGGCGCGTTGTCCTCTGGTCTGGCGG
>CAYLPM010000132.1:0-2118 GCA_964385525.1 uncultured Gemmatimonadaceae bacterium | reverse complement strand
GCGCGGCGCGCTACTCGGCGCGCCGCCGGTTGGTGCGAAAGCGACATTCGGCGATCGGGCGGGTGGCAGGGGCCATCCGCCCGATCGACCGTGACGGAGCTTGCGGGCGCCGACGGCCGGCGTGCATGTTCTGATCCGTCCCCCCCCCACCACAGTCCAGAGCCTCACCGGAGTACGCCGTGCCCCGCCGCGCGCTGATAGCCGTGTCGTGCCTCGCGCTCCTCGGCGCATCGATCTCGGTCGACCCATTGCCCGCACGACGGTCGGCGGCGGAGCGCATCGAGACGCACGACAACGAGCGCGCCGCCGGCACGCTTCACGACGGCGTCCTCGCGCTGAGCCTCGAGGCGCGCACCGGCTCCTGGTATCCGCACGGCACGGAAAGTCCCGGCACGGAGGTGCCCGCGCTCGCCGAAGGGGGCGGCAGGCTGCGGATCCCGTCGCCGATGATCCGCGTTCCCGCGGGGACCGAAGTCTTCGTCACGGTGACGAACTCGCTCCCCGATGTGCTGACGCTCCACGGCCTCGAGTCGCGTCCCGTTTCCGCCGGCCCTTCCGGGGGCGTGCGGATCGAGGCGGGCGCCACGCGCCAGTTGCGGTTCCGCCTCGATGCGCCCGGCACCTACTACTACTGGGGCACGACGATGGGGCGGAGCTTGATGTTCCGCACGAAGGAAGACGCGCAGCTGAGCGGGGCGATCGTCGTCGACGAGCCGGGAGCGCCGTCGCCGCGCGACCGCGTGCTGCTCATCGGGCAATGGTCGGACACGACGCCGAACGAGCTGCTGCGCGACATCGACATGCAGCGGTTCCTCCTCGTGGTGAACGGCCGCTCGTGGCCGCACACCGAGCGTCTCTCGTACACCGTCGGCGACACCGTCCGGTGGCGCCTGATCAACACCTCGGCCGCCATCCACCCGATGCACCTCCACGGTTTCCACTTCACGGTGGACAGCCGGGGGGATGGGCGGAGCGACACGACCTACGCCGGCGATGGACGCATGCTCGCGGTGACGGAGCGGATGCGCGGCGGCGACACGTTCACGATGACGTGGGTGCCGGAGCGGCAGGGGAACTGGCTCTTCCACTGTCACCTCACGTCGCACTTCTCGCCACGCGGTCCGCTCGGGGAGAAGGTCGACGAAGCCGCCATCGCGATGCGGGCGAGCCATTCGCGGAATCACGCGGAGGAGTCGATGACGGGGCTCGTCGTCGGCGTGAGAGTCGGGCTGAACCGCTCCGGCGCGAACACGCGCATCGATGCCGTGCCGCGACAGCGGGTGCGCATGCTCGTGCGGACGGCTGTCGGCGGCACCGAGCGCGCGCCGTCGTTCAGCGTCGCGCTGGAGGAGGGGGGCGTCGTGCAGACGGTGGATGAGGACCTGCGCGCGGGACCGCCGCTCGTGCTCGAGCGAGGCGTTCCGGCCTCGATCACGGTCGTCAATCGCACGTCGGCGGCGACGTCGATTCACTGGCACGGCATCGAGCTGGACAGCTACTTCGACGGAGTGGCCGGCTTCAGCGGGAGCGGGCGCCGGCTGTCGCCGCTCATAGCTGCCGGCGATTCGTTCGAGGTGCGGATCACACCGCCGCGCGCGGGGACGTTCATCTACCACACGCACGCGGACGAGATCAACCAGCAGCCCGCGGGGCTGTCGGGAGCGCTGATCGTGGTCGAGCGCGGCGCGCGCTGGGACCCGGCGACGGACATGCCGGTGCTGATCACGACGCCGCGCGACTCGGCGGACGAGCGCCGCGCGGTGCTCGTGAACGGGAGCCTGACGCCGGCGCCGCTGACGGTGCGCGTCGGCGTGCCGCACCGGCTGCGGCTCATCAACATCACGACCGGGCGCCCGGCCATCTCGGCCGAGCTGCGGCGCGACACGACGATGGTCGCGTGGCGCGCGATCGCCAAGGATGGCGCCGATCTGCCGCCGAGCCGGCAGCGCGAGGCACCCGCGCGACAGCCGATCAGCGTCGGCGAGACGGTGGACGTCCTCTTCACGCCGACTGAAGCCGGGGAGCATCGGCTCGAGGTGAAGACCGCGCTGGGCGCGACGCTGGCGGTGCTGCCGATCACTGCCGTGCACGGCGTGGGGAACTGAGACGACGACACGC
>CAYLPM010000131.1:0-6625 GCA_964385525.1 uncultured Gemmatimonadaceae bacterium | reverse complement strand
GACGACTTCGTCCTCGACCACTCCGGCTATCGCGTTTTCGTCGACCCGTTCTCGGCGCAATACCTGAACGGTGTCACGATCGACTACGTCTCGTCGATGAAGTGATCGTGATTCACGTTCAAGAATACAAACGCAACCGCTGTGTGCGGCTGCGGCAGCTCGTTCAACGCCTGAAGTCCCCGCCCATGGCAGCTTCGGTACCTGGCGCCGCCACGGTCGTCGGCACCGCTGAAGAGGCCCGCGATCCGGCGTCGGATCGCGGGCCTCTTCGCATCTCGCCGTACGGATTCCTCTCCCGCGAGCGCATCCGCACGGTCGTGGTAGACGACCACGTGGACATCGCGCGGCTCGTCGCCGGTCGGATCGCGACGCTGATCCGGGAGCGCGAGGCCGCCGGAGAACGAGCCGTGCTCGGCCTGGCCACAGGCTCGACGCCGATCGGCGTCTATCGCGAGCTCATCCGCCTCCACCGCGAGGAGGAGCTGAGCTTCCGGCACGTGGTGACCTTCAACCTCGACGAGTACTACGGGGTCCGGCCGGACAACCTCCACTCGTACCACCGGTTCATGTGGGAGAACCTGTTCACCCACATCGACATCGATCCGCGGAACGTGCACATCCCCGATGGCACGACGCCCCGCGCGGAGATCGAGTCGGCGTGCCGCGCGTACGAGGATGCCATCCGTCGCGCGGGCGGGATCGACTTCCAGATTCTCGGCATCGGGAAGACGGGCCACATCGGGTTCAACGAGCCCGGGTCCGGCTCGGAAAGCCGGACGCGGCTGATCGTGCTGGACACGATCACGCGAAAGGATGCCGCGGCCGACTTCTTCGGCGAGGAGCACGTGCCGCGCGAGGCGATCACGATGGGGGTCGCCACGATTCTCGAGGCACGCGAGATCGCGATCCTCGCCACAGGCGAGCACAAGGACGCCATCGTCCGTCGCGCCGTCGAGGGCGACATCGACGTCCAGGTCGCGGCGACGTATCTGCAGCAGCACGCGAACACGACGTTCTACGTCGACCGCGCCGCGTCCGAGCAGCTCACCCGAGTCGCGACGCCATGGCTCGTCAGCGAGGTGCAGTGGACGCCCGAACTGGCGATGCGCGCCGTGGTGTGGCTCTCGCAGCAGTGTCAACGGGCGATCCTCAAACTGACCGCACGGGACTACACGGAGCAGCACCTGTCGTCGCTCGTCGCCCGCTACGGCACTGCCGGCGCGGTCAACGGCGAAGTCTTCAACATGCTTGGCGCCAAGATCCGCGGGAAGTCGAAGCTGCCGCGCGGCAAGCGGATAATCTGCTTCTCGCCGCACCCCGACGATGATGTGATCTCGATGGGCGGCATCCTGCGCAAGCTCGTCGAGAACGGGAACGAGATCGTGATCGCCTACATGACGAGCGGCAACATCGCCGTCTTCGACCACGACGTCCGGCGCTACGTGGACTTCCTGCGGCGGCTCGCGCGCGATCAGGACCTCGACGGCGAATCGACCGAACGACTCGCGTCGCGCGTGGATGACGCCCTGGCCGCCAAGCATCCGGGCGATGTCGACATTCCGGAGATCCAGGACATCAAGCGCGTGATTCGCGAATCGGAGGCCGTGAGCGGCATCGAGGTCGTGGGACTTCCGCCGAGCGCGGCGCGCTTTCTGAACCTGCCATTCTACCAGACGGGGAAGGTACGGAAGGATCCGGTTGGTCCGGAGGACGTCGAGATCGTTCGGGCGCTGCTCGACGACGTCCAGCCGGAGCTGATCTTCGTGGCCGGCGATCTTTCGGATCCGCACGGAACGCACCGCATGTGCAAGGAGGCGATCGACCGCGCGCTGGCCGAGTACGCGCCCGCGGGCGATGCCCGTCGCCCGGACGTGTGGCTGTACCGCGGCGCGTGGCAGGAGTGGCCGATCACCGATGCCACGTATCTCGTGCCCCTCTCGCAGGACGAGCTGCGCCTCAAGATCCAGGCGATCTTCAAGCACCAGTCGCAGAAGGACTCCGCCCCCTTCCCCGGCGCGCACGACGAGCGCGAGTTCTGGCAGCGCGTCGAGGCGCGCAACAAGGACACCGCGGCCGAGCTGGACGAGCTCGGACTCGCCGAGTACTTCGCGATGGAGGCCTATGTCGTCGAGTGACCGCGGCCGATGACGCCGTCCGGGTTCACGGCACTCGATTTCGTCGTCCTGCTGGTCTATCTCCTCGGCACCACCGCGCTGGGCGTCTGGCTCGGGCGCGGCCAGAAGACCGCGCGCGACTACTTCGTGGCCGGCCACCGCATCCCGTGGTGGGCGATCCTGTTCTCCGTCGTGGCCACGGAGACGAGCGCCCTCACGTTCATCAGCATTCCCGGGCTGGCATACGCGACGGACCTGAGCTTTCTCCAGCTCGCGATCGGCTACATCCTCGGGCGGATCGTGATCGCGTACACGCTCCTGCCGCGGTACTACCAGGGTGAGCTGGTGACCGCCTACTCGCTGCTCGAGCGGCGCTTCGGGCTCACCACGCGCCGGTTCGCGTCCGTCACGTTCATGACGACGCGCGCGTTCGGCGACTCCGTGCGGCTCTTCGCGACCGCGATCCCGATCGCGCTCATCCTCCGCTCCGTGGTGGACGATCCGGATCTCGTCCGCCCGATCGCCATCTTGATGCTGGGCGCATTCACGCTCGTCTACACGTACTACGGCGGCATGCGCGCGGTCGTGTGGACGGACGTGATCCAGATCGGCGTCTACATGGTCGGCGGCATCGCCGCGATGTACCTCATTGGCCGGGGCGTGGACGGTGGCTGGAGCGAGATCCTCGGCGGTGAGGCGACGCGCGGCAAGCTGCGCGTGTTCGACTTCTACGGGGGATTCGACCGCCCGCACACCCTGTGGGCCGGCTTGATCGGCGGCGCCTTCCTCTCGATGGCCTCGCACGGCGCCGACCAGCTGATCGTGCAGCGGCTGCTCGCCGCGCAGCATCTTCGCGACGCGCGGCGGGCGCTGATCTGGAGCGGCTTCGCGGTGTTCGGGCAGTTCGCGATGTTCCTGCTGATTGGTGTCGGACTGTTCGCCTTCTACGAGGGACAGGCGTTCCCCGTTCCGGATGAGATCTTTCCGCGGTTCATCATCGAGGTCATGCCCCCCGGGCTCACGGGCGTCGTCGTCGCGGCCATTCTCGCGGCCGCGATGAGCACCATTTCCAGCTCACTCAATTCGCTCTCGGCCGCCACGACCCACGACATCTACCTGCCGCTCGTGAAGAAGGACCCGGATGGCGCGGACATCCTGCGCATCGGCAGGCTCTTCACGCTGCTGTGGGCGCTCGTCCTGATCGGCGCGGCCATGGCCTACCCGGATGAACCTGGTACGCCGGTGGTCGTGATCGCGCTCTCGATCGCATCGTTCACGTACGGCGGTCTGCTCGGCGGCTTCTTTCTCGGCATTCTCTGGCCGCGTGCCCGCCAGCGCGACGCCGTGATCGGCATGGCGGTCGGCATCGCGGCCATGGCTCTCGTGGTCTCGTCGCGACTGATCATCGGTGTCTTCCCTGCGCTCGGCGATACCCTCGGACCGCTTTCCCGGATCGCCTGGCCGTGGTACGTGCTGATCGGGACGAGCATCACGCTGGCCGTGGGGATCGCCTCGTCTGTGATCGGGGGATCACGAGAGAGGCAGACATGACCCGCGAACGGGAGGCGCCCACACTCGAGTCCGCCCGGAAGCGCCCCCGAACTCATCGTGTCGAGGAACTGCGCGCATGACCCTGATCGTCGTCGGTGTCGATGGCGGTGGCTCCAAGACCCGCGTGATGGTGGCAGACGAGACGGGCGCACCGATCACCACCGTGGATGCGCCGGCCAGCGCGGTGCGACCGGGAGAAGCGGAGCGCTCGGCGGATGTGATCGCCGCTGCCGTACAGGATGCGCTCGCGTCGGCGTCCATGACGCACGTCGTCCCCAAGGTCGTCTGCGTCGGCGTAGCGGGCGTGGGGCGGGATACCGAGCGACAGGCGCTCTGGCAGGCCCTGGCGAGCCGCGAGATCGCCGAGGAGATCGTCGTGCACGCGGATGCGACGGTGGCGATCGATGATGCGTTCGGCGATGGCCCCGGCGTCCTGTTGATCGCCGGAACGGGGTCGGTCGCGTTCGGCAGAGGTCCTACCGGCGCCGCGGCGAGGTGCGGCGGTTGGGGGCCGGTGATCGGCGATGAGGGCGGCGGCGCCTGGATCGGCCGACGCGCGCTCTCCATCGTGACGGCGGCCTCCGATGGCCGGGAGCCGGAAACGGCGCTCAGCGGCGCGATCCTCACGGCGGCGGAGGTGGACGCGACCGCAGATCTGATTCCCTGGGCCGCGGCGGCGTCGCCGGCGGTCCTGGCATCGCTCGTCCCGTCCATCATGCGCGTGGCCGATGCGGGCGATCTTCGCGCGAACGCGCTCCTGAGCCTGGCCACCGAGGAACTCGTGCTCCACGTCCGCACGCTGGCGCGCCACCTTTTCGGCGACGAGCGCGCCACCGTCCCGGTCGCGCTCAGTGGCGGCTTGCTCGCACGTGGCGGGTCGCTGCGAAAGCGGGTCGAACATCGCCTCAAGTCCGCCGTTCCTGGAGCCGTCGTCCGCAGCGAGCCGGTCGATCCGGCACGGGGGGCGGTACGCGGGGCGCTCCGCTTTCTCGGGGCGCCGCTCGGGTAGAGAGCTCTCCGCCCGCGGGGCGCGCCGCACCGGAGTACCCGGTGCCCGCCGACCCGTGTCGTGCTACACGGTGTCCTGCACCGGAGGGCTCGGCGCCGGCCACCCCGGACTGTCGTCCAGCGGGGCGCCGCCCGAGATGCCCGCGCCTTCCGGCGGTAGCATGGCCGGGCTCCACGCGCCCTCCGAGCGTCCGATCACGACCGTCGCGGTTAGGTCGCCGAGCACGTTCACGACCGTGCGCGACATGTCGAGAATCCGATCGACGCCGAGGATCAGCGCGATGCCTTCACCGGGGACTCCGAACATTGCGAGGATGCCGACGAGCAGCGGGATCGAGCCGCCGGGAACGCCGGCGGCGCCGACGGCGGTGATCACCGCCATCGACATCACGATCATCATCTGCGGCACCGTGAACGTGATGCCGAAGACCTGTGCGAGGAAGATGATCGTGATCCCCTCGAACAGTGACGTCCCGTTCATGCACATCGTGTTGCCGAGCGGGAGGACGAAGCCGGCGATCTTGTTGGGCACGCCGAGGTTCTGCTCGGCGACGGCGATGTTCGTCGGGAGCGTGGCGGCGCTGGAGCTCGTCGAGAACGCGGTCACGAGTGCCGCCTTGATTCTCGAGAAGAACACCAGGGGCGACAAGCCGGCGCCGAACCGGACGATCAGCGACAGGGTGACGACCGCGTGGAGCAGGAGCGCGACCAGGACCACGCCGACGTAGCGGCCGAGCGGTAAGAGCAGCTCGAAGCCGAAGCGGGATGTCACGCCGAAGATCAGTCCCGCCACCCCGTACGGCGCGAGCTTCATTGCGATCTCGACGATCTTGATCACGATGTCCTGCAGCGCCTGCAGGAAGGCGATCATGGGTTTCGCGCGGTCCTCGCGGATGAGCGTCAGCGCCACGCCGAACATGATCCCGAAGAAGATCACGCCCAGCATGTCCATGTTCACGGCGGACGCTAGCGGATTGCGCGTGACGATGTTCACCAGCGTGTTGATGCCGAACTCCTGCTGCTCCGAGGTGGCGATGCGTTCCTCTGCCCCCTGGGCGAAGGTGGCGAGCAGCTCGGCGCGCGTCTCGGGCGCGATGCGCGAGCCGGGGCGCACCGCGAGCACGATCAGAATGCCGAGGGTCGCCGCCAGCGCCGTGGTGACGAGGAAGTAGAGCATCGTCTTGCCGCCGACGCTCCCGAGTCGGCGGACGTCCCCGAGACCGGTGACGCCGAGCGCGATCGATGCGAACACGAGCGGCATCACGATCATGAAGAGCAGATTCAGGAAAATCTGGCCGACGGGTCCCGCGAGATACCGGTTGGTGATCTCGACCGCGATGTGCTCGCTCCCGAGCAGCCAGTTGGCGAGAATACCGACGACCGCACCGACCACCAGGCCGAGCAGAATCTTGTTGTGAAGCTTCATTCCCTTCCCGGAGTGGGCGACCGTAGCGCTCAATTGCGTGTCCTCGAAGTCAGGGTGCCCGGCACGGCGGCCGGGAGTGAAGCCGTGGCGGCGTAAGATGTCGACGCCCGCGCCGAGTGCCAGCCGGCGTGTGAGCAACGGCTGGGCGTCGACGGACCGGCGTTGAGCGTACGGGCGTTTGCGCGAAGGGGACCCATGCGGCGGGAGAGGGGGTCGAAGCCGTCGCCGGCCGTGGCGAGGCGGGCGTGGCGGCGTGGCGGCGTGATAATAGCCGCAGACGCGCCAGCTATCCAGCGTTGCGGGGGATTCCGCGAACCGGCGCCTGCCGTGAGGCCGCTAGAACGAGCACCTGCCGTGAGGCCGCTAGAACGAGCACCTGCCGTGCGGCCGCTAGAACGAGTAGTAGATGGCGGCGGTGTGCTTGACCGGCGTGCCGTCGAGCCGGACGGCGGGGCGCCACCGCAGGCGCTCGAGCGCCTCGCGCAGCTTGCGGTTGTAGTCGCGATCCGGGGTGGCGTTGAAGCCG
>CAYLPM010000130.1:0-1882 GCA_964385525.1 uncultured Gemmatimonadaceae bacterium | reverse complement strand
CAGCCGGGCGTGCGCGAGCTCCCCGGTGTGCAAGTCGCGGGCGCAGCTCGATGGCTCCCCGTCGTCGACGCCGGCGGACTCTGGGTGATCGCGGTCGAGGGCAAGGAGTACGGACCGGGACAGCGCATGGCCGCGGTGCCGATGGAGGTGACGCCGGGCTATTTCGCGGCGATGGGCACGCCGATCCTCCGCGGCCGGGACTTCACCACGCACGATCGGACGGACGCGCCGCTGGTCGCCATCGTGAGCCGCGGCTTTGCGGAACGGGCGTGGGGGGTTGAGGATCCTCTCGGGCGGCGGTTCCGGCTCGGGGGTCCGGGAACGCAGTGGATGACCGTCGTGGGCGTGGTGGGTGACATCCGCTCGCGGGGCTTTCTCGACACTCCCGAACCGACGATGTACATCCCGCACGCGCAGACGGCGGCGAGCAGCTACTTCGTGCCGCGCACCATGTCGCTGATCGTTCGCACGAACGGCGAGCCTGCCGCCGTCGCCGAGCACCTCCGCAAGGCGGTGCTCGCGCTCGACCGCGCGGTGCCGGTGTCCAGGGTGAGCCCGATGAAGGAGATCGTCGCAACCTCCACCGCGGAGCGCAGGTTCAGCACCGCACTCATCGCGGGCTTCGCCGTGCTCGCGCTGGTGCTCGCCGGGATCGGCATCTATGGCGTGACGAGCTACGCGGTGTCCGAACGCACCTTCGAGTTCGGCATACGCATGGCGCTGGGGGCGAGGCAGCGCAACGTGTTGACGCTCGTCATGAGCGAGGGCGTGGCCATGATCCTCGTGGGGATCGCACTCGGCGTCACCGGTTCGATCGCGCTGGCGCGCTCCATCCGGTCGATGCTCGTGGGGGTGCCTGCCGTGGATGTTGTGACGCTGCTCGGAGTGGCCGTCCTGCTCGGCTTGATCGCGGTGCTCGCGTCGCTCGTTCCGGCGCGGCGCGCGACCACGGTGAATCCGACGGAGGCGCTCCGAGCCGGGTCGTAGGGTCGTTGATCGCAGGCGCGACTCTGGCGCTCATCTCGCGACCGCCTCGAGCGGACTGCCGGACAGTACGTCCAGGTAGGCGCGTACCGCGGCGCCGAGCCCCATGCGCAGTGCGTCGGCCACCAGCGCGTGGCCGATGGAGACTTCCAGGATCCCGGGAATCGTGCAGAAGTCGCCGAGATTGCGGAGGTTGAGATCGTGCCCGGCGTTCACACCAAGACCCGCGGCCTGTGCCCTGTGCGCCGCCATGCCGTACAGCGCCAGCGCGCTCTCCCCGCGGCCGGCCGCATGCGCGACGGCAAAACTCTCCGTGTACAGCTCCACCCGGTCGGCGCCGAGGGCCCGAGCCAGTCGCCACTCGCGATTGTCGGCGTCCATGAACAGACTCACCCGCACGCCCAGCGCCCGCAGCTCGGCGATGATGGGCTCGAGCCGGCCCGCGTGCTGCTTCAGGTCCCAGCCGTGGTCCGACGTTCTCGCGTCGGGGCTGTCCGGGACGAGCGTGCACTGATCGGGCACGGTTGCCCGCACGAGCTGCATGAACTCCGGGAACGGATTGCCCTCCACGTTGAGCTCCACGTCGGGCATGTCGCGCAGTCCATTCGCGAGCTCGCGGACATCGGCCGGCCGGATGTGCCGCTGATCCGGCCGGGGATGCACCGTGATGCCGTGCGCGCCGGCGTCGAGCACGATCTCCGCCGCCTCCAGCACGCTCGGCTCGCCGTGGCTTCGCGTGTTCCGCAGCAGCGCGACCTTGTTCAGGTTGACGCTCAGTCGCGTTGTGCGGCCGGCGGCCGGCGGCGACGCAGCCGGCGCGGTCATGCGAAGTCGTACGCCGCCTCGTGCTCGCGAGGCGACGTCTCCGCTCGTTCGAGCGCCTGGCGGAAGTCGTCGA